>JBBRHI010000146.1:0-7002 GCA_038222995.1 Bacteroidia bacterium
GGCTACAGGTGTCGCAGCAGGTTCGTATACAATGAGCATTACAGATATATATGGCTGCAATGTTGGCGGTTTTGCAAATGTTACTCAGCCAAATATTCTTTTACTGAACGTATCGGTTCCGCAAACAATTTGTTACGGACAAAGCGCACAAATTTATGCAACGGGTGCCGGCGGAACATTTCCTTATACGTACACTTGGACTCCGAATACCATAACCGGAGCGGGCCCTATAACGGTTAGCCCTACTGTTACTACAGCGTACAATGTGAATATGACTGACGCATTAAACTGTACTACAAGCCCTAAAGTGGTTACAGTAAATGTAACCCCACAATTACTTATAACCGGTAAAACGTATACGGTGTGTGATGGCGATGGAGTAGATTTAACACCTACCTTAACGAGTCCGGGCAATGGTGGGCCTTATACTTTTACATGGAACACCGGAAAAGTGGATGCTTCAGCGCCTTCCAGTACGCTCAGTGTCATTGCGTCTGCCACGGCATCGCCTAATAATTATACGGTAAATGTATCAGACGGATGTTCTACAAACCCTAGCCCTGCAACGTTTGCAATATTTGTAAACCCATTACCTACCGTTGGCTTTACCGGCGGAACAAATGGCTGTGCGCCATTAGCAATTAGTTTAACGGGAACAACAAGCGCAGCAAATGCAGGTTTTTCATGGTCAAGCGGAGCCTTAAGCGGCTCCGGTCCGGGATGGTCTACCGTTTTCAGTGACTCAGGAAAATATTCTGTTTCATTAATGGTAACAGATCTCACAACCAACTGCCCTAATTCAAAAACAATAAAAGATTATATAACGGCTTATCCTAAGCCACAGGCGTCTTTTATTCCTAATCCGCAAAGTACAAGTATTTTAGACCCGACAATCAGTTTTACAAATACTTCAACAGGCGCTTCAACATACTTATGGGATTTCGGAGATCCTGCAGCAACAGGAGGAATGAATAACGCAACTACATTTAATACAATCCACTCTTACAGCTATGTGGGACCGTATAATGTAAATTTAGTGGCTACTTCAATTCACGGATGTACTGCGGTAGCTTTAGTTTCTGTAGAGATTACGCCTGATTTCGCATTGTATATACCAAATACCTTTACACCGGACGGAAACAATGTAAATGACTTTTTCCAACCACTAGGTGTTGGCATTAATGAAGATAATTACCGTATGGATATTTTTGACAGATGGGGCGAAAACATTTTTACGAGCAATAACTTCAGGAAAGGATGGGACGGCTCTGTGAAAGGAAGCGGAAAAATAGCCGAGCAAGGAGTTTATGTGTATAAATTAATGATATTTGACCTGCAAGGCATTAAACATCCTTATGTTGGCCATGTTACTGTTTTAAGATCCAACTAACTAAATCACTATATTTTAAAAAAGGCTCTCACATGCGGAGGGCCTCTTTTGTTTACATTCTTTAAAAAGAGCGGTGAATTTTAATATCTATAATGTATCTTTGCAGACTTATTAAAGATAGATGAAGAACATACGTAATTTTTGCATTATTGCCCACATTGACCATGGTAAATCAACCTTAGCAGATCGATTATTAGAGTACACGAATACCATTTCGAAACGTGAAATGCAGGCACAGGTGTTGGATGATATGGACTTAGAAAAAGAGAGGGGAATTACGATTAAGAGTCATGCTATACAAATGGATTATGTGTACAAAGGCGAAAAATATATTTTAAATTTAATAGACACACCGGGCCATGTTGATTTTAGTTATGAAGTATCCCGCTCTATTGCGGCTTGCGAAGGTGCCTTACTAATTGTTGATGCTGCGCAGGGAATACAGGCGCAAACTATTTCTAATTTATATTTAGCGCTTGAACATAACTTAACCATCATCCCTATTTTAAATAAAATTGACCTTCCAAGCGCAGAGCCAGAAATGGTAAAAGACCAAATAGTTGACTTGTTGGGCTGCGAGAGAGAAGAAATCATGTCGGCCTCCGGAAAAACGGGAATGGGTGTGCATGAAATTTTGGAAGAGGTAGTAAATAGGATTCCTTCTCCGAAAGGCGATGAAAATGCACCTTTACAAGCCTTAATATTTGATTCGGTGTTTAATTCGTTCAGGGGTATTATTGCCTATTTCCGTATTTATAACGGAAGCATTAAAAAGGGAGAAAGAGTTAAGTTTTTTAATACAGGCCAAGAATATAATGCCGATGAGATAGGGGTATTGCGTTTAAAACAAGAGCCTAGGGATGTTGTGCATACAGGAGATGTAGGGTATATTATTTCAGGTATAAAAGAGGCAAAAGAAGTAAAGGTTGGAGATACATTAACTACGGTAGCAAATCCTTGTTTAGAAAGTATACATGGATTTGAAGAGGTAAAACCAATGGTGTTTGCCGGGATTTACCCGGTAGATACAGAGGATTTTGAAGAGCTGCGTTACAGTATGGAAAAACTTCAATTGAATGATGCTTCGTTAACGTGGGAGCCGGAATCGTCATTAGCATTAGGATTTGGCTTTAGGTGCGGGTTTTTAGGAATGCTGCATATGGAAATTGTGCAGGAACGATTGGAGCGCGAGTTTAATATGACGGTGATTACAACCGTTCCTAACGTTTCGTATATTGCCTATCAAACTAACGGCGATGTAGTAACGGTGAACAACCCAAGCGACCTGCCTGATCCGGGAAGAATAGATAGAATTGAAGAACCATACATTAAAGCAAACATTATTACAAAGGCAGATTTTATCGGTTCCGTAATGAGTTTGTGTATAGAAAAACGAGGAATTATAGTGACGCAAAATTATTTAACGGCGGATAGGGTAGAATTGGTGTTTGAGATGCCGTTAGGCGAAGTTGTATTTGATTTCTTTGATCGTTTAAAATCTATTTCAAAAGGTTACGCTTCATTTGATTATCATCCTATTGGCATGCGCGATTCAGACCTTGTAAAATTGGATATACTTTTAAAAGGAGAACCTGTTGATGCATTGTCTTGTTTGATCCACAGAAGCAACTCATACCATTTTGGTAAAAAAATATGTGAAAAACTGAAAGAGCTGATCCCAAAACAACAGTTCGAAATCCCTATACAGGCAGCAATCGGCGCTAAAATTATTTCACGCGAAACCATAAGCGCCATGCGTAAAGACGTAACTGCAAAATGCTACGGAGGTGATATTAGCCGAAAGCGGAAATTATTGGAAAAACAAAAAGAAGGTAAAAAACGAATGAAGCAAGTGGGTAATGTAGAAATCCCGCAAAGCGCGTTTATGGCTGTTCTTAAACTGAACGATTAAACCTTATTGTATGCTTTTATCGATTTCTGTCGGCGCTTTATATGATGCCAACCAGAGAAACACTGTTTGAAAGAAGATAAAGAACGTAACGCCCGATTGTGTTTCCAATGTATCTTCCGTAAAAAAAGACAAGAGCGCCATAAGAAAGAAAGGCCAGTACAAAGCATGCAATTTTTTTCTTAACCTAATTGCCGGGTAAAACAAATATATGCTGAATACAATTAGCCCTAAGAGTCCGAATGCCACCCCAACAGCGAGGTATTGGTTGTGACAGCGTAATCGCCACTCTGCATCTAAATTGGAATGCGTTTCCACATAGGCGCTGTTAAACGAAGCCTGGATATCGCCCGTGCCTACCCCAAGCCATAGGTGATGTTTAATAATATAGCAGGCAGTATTCCAAAACTCTAACCTCATAATAAGTGTGTGACCTGATGGGTTTTCTCCGCGTTTATATTTTGTGTATTCCCACACCAGTTCTCTCCAGCGGGTAATAAGTCCGGGGTGATTAGCGTATTTGTAATTCGAAATTCCCTTTTCTATATTCACCACATCAGCCGTTGTTAAATTCTGTATGCCGATAGAATCTTTAGTAAAACCTTTTGCCGCCAGGTAACGAAGTACTGTGAAGCGGAGCGTATTCCCTTTCTTATCCTGCCCGGCGTAAGAAATTTTACTTTTGGAGTCCCATGCTTTTTCTAATTCCTCATCATTTATATTTACCGTGATGAGGTTTCCGTTTTCTGCTAATTTAAAAACAGTGTCTTGTAAATAAGGCCTGCCGTTTAGCGTCGTTTTTAAAAGCGTATTTGCAGCATTGCCTTTAACTACATCGTACATATTTAAACTATGGTATGTATACAGGATTAATAATGAAGTGGCTGCAAACGCTATTAATACTACTAATGACATAGGTTTGCTAAAACGGCGCCTACTGTAAACTATACTTAAAATTCCTGACACTAAAAGGAGGCATATAAACCCCGTTGCCATTTCGAGAGCGTACATAAAAAACAGAAGCCAACCGGAGCAAAGGAGATACGCACATTTGAGCCACAAATTCTTTTCATGAAACAGGTAATAAAACATACCTGTTACGGCAAAGGCTATAAATAAAGAAAAACGAATATGCGACATAAATACAGAGGCTTGTCTCACGTCAATAATAATTTTATGGGTATAGCCCGCGTATACTAAAAAGCAACACACCGAACTAACCACTACGCCGGCAAAGAAAAAAAGAAAAACGGTTTTAAATTCTTTACCTGATAAAGGATTTGTTGAAAAAAGTATCAACGGCAAAACAAGAAGCGGTAATTTGTTCCTAAGGTCGTCTAAACCTGCCTGTATATGAGCGGTGTAGAACATGCCCATTAAATGAAGAAAATAAAAAGAAATAAGTAAAAGAAATATTTTATTTGACCTTAACCGGTTCCATTTATAAGAAAAGTTCCCTTCCAGGAGCCAGTTACCCGCTAATATAATTTGCGGAATGCTTGTGGGAACCGTGCCAAACAACATTCCTGCAGCTAAACCGATGATTCCGATTAAAAAAATATAACGATGCCCGGTTTCGGAAAACACAATAGTTTAAAGGAATTAAAGATAAAATTTTAAAAAGGTTTGCATCAATTAAATTAGTGTTTTAAACCCTTATATATAACGAAATACCTGTTTAAATATTGCCTTAACGTAACTATTATTTTATTTTATTATGTAATAAAAAATAGATTGATTTAACTATCAAAATGGATTAAATTGGATATTTATTTGTTTTGAAAGTGTAATAAATTGAAATTATTGCTTTTATATCTTCTTATAATAATTCAATTTTGTGTAAGAATATTACAATTAATTAAAACCATCATACTATGAAAACAACTCTTATCAAAAAACTATCGGCCTTAGCCTTAAGCGTTTTTTCGCTTGCCGGCTATGCGCAATGCCCTACTATTACGGGTTTTAATGTAACACAGGGCAGCACTGCTACAACTACTATTGTACCAACCTTAAGCGGAACGGTAAATCCGTCGCAAACTACGTATTACTGGCAAGTTACGCCCGCTGCTACGGTTATTTCAGGGTCAAACCAGTCTACAGGGCTTATAAATTTTCCCGGTAACGGAACCTATACGGTGTGTCTGCAATATAATGATTCAGCCAATATGTGTACAAGAGCCACGTGCACATTGGTTACCATTACCACATCCACTGTAAGCACTAACTGTAACGCTGCTTTTACAAGCTACCAAGACAGTTCATGCACAACTCATTTTGTTAATTCTTCTACAGGATCAAACTTGACCTATCAATGGTACGATATGTCAGGATATACATTATTAAGCACACAACAAAACCCTGCGCTTAACCTTGGAACGGGATATCATTTTATAGCATTATACGTATACGCATCGGGTCAATTTTGTGATTCAACTACAGTCGGTATAAATGTAAACTGCACCGGGGGAGGCACGGCAAGTTGTAATGCCAGCTTTAATTTTTCAACCGATTCCAATTGTATTACTCATTTTACAAACACTTCTACCGGATCAAACTTAACGTATGAATGGTATGATTCTTTTGGTTCAGGATTATTAAGTACACAGCCAAGTCCGGCGTTAAGTCTTGGACAAGGAAATCATAATATGTTATTATTTGTTTATTCAAGCGGGCAGTTTTGTGATTCTGTTGCCTCTATTGTAAATATTGCCTGTACAGGCGGAACTGTTTCGCCTTGCAGCGCTTCATTTTCGGCATATGTTGATTCTGCATGTGTAACTCACTTAGTTAATGCGAGCACAGGCTTGGCTTTATCCTACCAATGGTATGATCTTACAAGCGGATACAGCTTAATCAGCACTCAACAAAACCCTTCTCTTAATCTTACAACGGGGGTTCACTATATAGCATTATATACCTATTCCTCAGGCCAGTTCTGCGATTCAGTGGTTACTAACGTAAATGTAAATTGCTCGGGCGGCACAATGGGATCTTGTCATGCAAACGCGCAATTCTCAGTGTTTGCAGACAGTACCCATACCGGAAATTATTTTGCCTATAACCAATCATCCGGGACAGGGGCACTGAGTTATTTATGGAATTTTGGAGACGGGTCTACTTCAACCCAGGCTTACCCGTTTCATCAATATGCAAGCGCCGGGCATTACGTTATTTGCTTAACGGTTACTGCAACAAGCGGTACGGTTAGTTGTTCAGATATGTACTGTGATTCGTCGAGTGTACACAGAATAGCTTCCGGCTATTCAATGAGCTCATTCAGCGTATTGGCTCAAACAACCGGCATAAAGGAGCAACAAGCTTCTGTAGCCTTAAATGTATATCCAAACCCTTTAGAAAATGAATTGACCATTGAGCTGCAGTTGTCGCAAAACGAACAACACATTAGTTATGTGCTCACAGATGCTTTAGGAAAAGTAGTTTCCAAAAACACACTTATGTCCTCTAAAACAACTATAAACACAAGCGACTTGGACAAAGGAATTTATTTCCTCTCGGTTTTTGAAAATAATCAAATCATTAAAACAACAAAACTGGTTAAATAATAATTTAAATAATGACTACTTAAAGTCTGCTATTGTTTAGCAGGCTTTAAGTATTTATGAACGGATGAAACAAATGCGGAGACGTTTTTATATATTCTATTTAACACTGGCCGGTTCATTTTTGCCTAAAAGGCTCT
>JBBRHI010000147.1:0-6999 GCA_038222995.1 Bacteroidia bacterium
CTGTAAGCGCCATAAACACAAACGTTATAAAAAATTCAGATTTTTTCACTTCAGCGTTTCCGGCAGAGTACGGTAATGCAAATGCAGGTGTTTTTGATTTAGGTTTTAGAACCGGTAACGCCGAGAAAAGAGAACATTCCATTCAAATTGGAGCGTTAACAGGCGTTGAAGCGATGACGGAAGGCCCCATAAATAAAGCAAAAGGTTCTTCGTATTTAGTTGCTTACAGGTATTCTTTTACAGGGATAGCACAATCTATTGGTATTCCTATCGGCACGGCCGCTACACCATTTTACCAAGATCTATCCTTTAAAATAAACGGCGGAATGACTAAAATGGGTCGGTTTACTTTATTTGGATTAGGTGCAAAAAGCCATATAAAATTTTTACATAATAAAATAGACTCGTCAGATTTGTTTGCCGACCCTACCAAAGACAGTTACTTTACAAGTGATATAGGGCTTGTTGGGCTAAAGCATTTTATCAAAGTAAATGATAACTCGTATTTCAATACCGTATTGGGAACTACCTATAACGGTTCAAATTACTTAGAAGATAAAGTTTCTAAAACTACTCCCACAACATCAACCCGTGATGTAGAAAATAAAACAAGTCAGCTTCATTATTCGTTGAACACATCCTTCAACTCAAAAGTAAACTCACGTCTTTTTATTAAAATTGGCGCTATAGGCGAAATTATAAACTTAAACTTAAATGCCCGATCGCTTGATACCAATAATATTTGGAACCAATACTGGGACTACTCTAACTACACCGGTTTAATACAAGCATATGCACAGGCTAAATATAAATTTACGGATAAACTAATTTTAAATGCCGGGTTGCACAGCCAGTTTTTAACTTTAAATAATTCTCGCACTATCGAACCAAGGGTCGGGCTAAAATACCAACTTGGCGCTAAAAGCACGTTAAGCCTCGGATACGGCATGCATAGTCAAATGCAGCCTACTGATGTGTATTTTTACAGGTCACAAAACTCAGACGGAACATACGATAATTCAAATAAAAATTTAGGTTTTACAAATAGCCAACACTTTGTTTTAGGCTATGATATTTTACCCATTAAAGATTGGAGAATAAAAACGGAAGTGTATTATCAGTTATTATCTAACGTTCCGGTAACTACAACATCAAGCAGTTTTTCGATGCTGAACACCGGTGCCAGCTTTAATCCTAATGAACAAGGGTATTTAGTTAATAAAGGAACGGGAACAAACTACGGTGCTGAATTAACCATTGAGAAATTTTTCAGCGACGGATATTACGCCCTGCTTACAGGAAGTATTTACGAATCTAAATACAAAGGAAGCGACAACATTGAACACAACACCGCTTTTAACGGAAGGTATGTATATAATATTTTAGCCGGAAAAGATTTTAAAGTTGGAAAACAAAAAAGAAGCACTATTAACTTAGGCGTAAAAATGACACAAGCAGGCGGCAGGTATTTTACACCGGTTGATTTGGTTGCCTCACAGGCTTCACATACAGAGGTTTTAAAAGGCGATGCGTATGCCTTTAATTCCCGAAATCCCGATTTTTTTAGATTAGATGTTAAAGCGGGAATTACGTTGAACAGTAAAAAAATAAAATTGTCACAATCTCTTACATTAGATATTCAAAACATAACCAATAATAAAAATGTGTTTGCTCAACGGTATAATTCAATAACGAATGAAGTAAACACAGCTTACCAAATCGGTTTTTTTCCAAATTTTATTTATAAAATACAGTTTTAAAAATCAATTTTTTACTTAATCATTAAATAGTTAATTTTATAGAATGCGGTTCAATCCAAAAAAATATGTACTAATGGTACTTATTGGAATTCTAATTTCTTTAATTATCGACGTTATTATTCCCTACAGTCAACCCGATCATAATAAATTATACGATTTCGCCTTAAGTATATTTTTAACCATAACTATTTGGGAAGGTAATTTATATTTAGATAGAAGACTTAATGAAAAGCTTGCCTGGGTTAAAAAACCAATTATCCGATTAATTACACAACTGCCGCTTTGTGCCGTGTTTAGCGCCTTAATTATTTATTTGGTCATGTTCTTATATAATAAATATGTATGTATACTTAAAGAAGATTTTAAATCCATATTAGTTGTTAGCTCTATTACAATAGGAACCCTATTTTCGATTATACTCATCACTATAGAAGTCAGCTTTCAATTTTTTACGAATTGGAAAACCTCTCTCACTGAAGTTGAAAAATATAAAACAGAAAGTGTTCAAGCACAATTACAAGACTTAAAAAACCAAGTTAATCCGCATTTTTTATTTAATAACCTCAGTGTGCTATCTTCTTTGGTTTATAAAGACCAAGACAAAGCTGTTGATTTCATCAATCAATTATCAAAAGTATACAGATGTTTGTTGGATAACAGAAATAATGAATTGATTCCTCTTGTCAATGAACTTACTTTTATAAACTCATACAATTACTTATTGCAAATACGTTATGATAAAAATATTGTGTTTAAACTTGACATTAACGATAAATATTTAAACAAATTAATTCCTCCGTCGGCTTTGCAAATGCTTATTGAAAATGCCATTAAGCATAACGAAATATCTAACGAGCAACCGTTAACCATACATGTTTTTGTTTCGGAAAATTATTTAGTAGTTTCAAATAATCTGCAATTGCGCAGCTCGCATGAACCTTCATCAAAATTAGGCTTATTAAATATTAGAGACCGGTATAAGCATTTTACCAACCTACCTATTGAAATAACTCAAAACGAGCATGCCTTTATAGTTAAAATACCTTTGTTGGAAACCGAATGAAAGTAATTATTATAGAAGACGAAAAATTATCGGCTGATCATCTGGAACATCTGTTAAAAAAGATTGATGTTTCTATAGAAGTAATTGCGCGTATGGATTCAGTAAAAAAGAGCATAGAGTTCTTTAAAACCGAAACGAAAGCTGATCTTCTTTTTGTTGATATACATTTAGCGGACGGGTTAAGTTTCGATATTTTCAGCAAAATAGATATTACTGTTCCTGCAATCTTTACAACAGCTTTTGATGAATATGCCATTAAAGCCTTTAAAGTAAACAGTATTGATTACCTGCTAAAACCTATTGGCCTAGATGATTTAAAAGCGGCAATTGATAAATACAAGAAATTAAATTATTCCGATAAAAAAGACTTTTTGCATGACATTACACAAGCCTATCAAAACATAAGTAAAACCTATAAAACCAGGTTTATGGTTAAAATGGGTGACTCCATTTCATCTATTAAAACAGATGACATAGCTCACTTTATTTCAGAAGACGGTTTGGTGCTTATAGTTACTGATGCCGGAAAAAGATATACGATAGATTATACTTTAGATAACCTTGAGAAATTAATATCGCCCGATTTATTTTTTAGAATAAATAGAAAAGTGCTCATTCATATAAATACCATTCAGAAAGTAAGCGCTTACTTTAATAGTCGGTTAAAATTGAATACTTCGATCCTTAGTGATGAGGATGCAATCATTAGTCGTGAACGTGTAAACGATTTTAAAAAATGGATTGATAAATAAAACCTGTTTATTATTTACTTTTCAAACCGATTTATTTTATGTAAAAATGTTCTCAAAAAGATTAAATAAGCTCAAAAACTATTTTGATAATCCCCCTGTATTTATAGTAATTAAATGATGCTATCAATTACGTCTTCAATTGAGTTTACATAAGTAATGCGTATTCCATCCAGGAAATCCTTACTGTATTTTTTAAATATTTCATGTTTCCCGGCTTCTACAGATTTCACAAACCAATCAAGGTCCGGTAAAATTTTATAATGATCTGTTAGTCCTTTGCTTTTAGCCGTAGGTTTCCAAATAGCAAAGTACCATTCCATACTTGGCTGATGAAACGTACGTAATTTTCTTTTATCAAAAACAAGATGGTTTATCGGGAAATCATCTATTAGTTCGGATATAGCTATAAAAATAGCTTTAAAGTTATCAATTGGAATATAATCTCTTTCAGCAATGCACAAGGCAAGTTTCAAATGTTTATTGTAATATACATTCGAAAAATGACAGTTGTGAACCAAGCTAAAACCATAGCCTTTATATTCTATTGTATCCATAATTAAAATTCTATAAGTTTAAAAGAAATATCATCGGTTTGTAAATTTGAGCCTTTCCAAACGTTAAGCTCATTTTCAATAATTACCGCCATCTCTTTTACATTTTTATCTTTATGCTGCAGCAATAATTTTCGAAGCCTCTCCCGTGTGAATTTTTTATTTGATTCTCCACCAAATTGATCTACCAGGCCGTCAGAATAAAGCAATATTTTATCGCCCGGGTTTATATCTATTTCAAAATTTTCAAAATCTTCTGCAGAATTATCGCCGATTGCATTTTTCGTATTCAATAATGGCTTTATAGTTCCAATAGAGGGAATATGAAAGCCTTTACCTTTTGCCGAGCAATAAATTAATTTTTTGGACATTGGCGAAAAATAGCAAATCGTTCCTTCCATGTGGCCAATAGAATAATCATCTCTGTTAAATGTATTGTAAAGTTGATAGTTAAAAAGCTTTGTCAATACTTTAGGGCTATCAATCTCCATAGAAGAAGTAAGTTCATTTAACATCAATGAACCGGCAATACTTAACATGGCTCCCGGAATACCATGACCCGTAGCATCCAATAATCCAAACATAATACCTTTATTCGTATTTTTAATAAATACTGTATCACCACCAATTGAAATTTGTTGTATAACTGTGAAAACAGCATCTTTAAAAAAAACCTTCAACACATTTATATCAGGCAGGAGAGACTGTTGAATAAGCCCCGCAAATTTTACACTATCAAAAATTTCTCGATACGTTTCAGTGAGTTCCTTATTCCGTTCCTCTAAAGATTTTTGCATATCAACTAAGAACTTAGTTGTCATAGCCAGCATATCTTCTTTGGCCTCTAATTGCTCTTTATAGAAATTTACATCCAACTTTATTCTGATTTTAGTTTAACTCTTCGGTTTTAAAGTAATTGTTTTTGTTCGTAAAAGGATCTCTGTGTTAAGAATAAAGTTAATAGTTTAAGTTAAAGCTGTTCTAAAAAAATTAAACTAATTTTTCAGTCCATTTATCTGATTTAGCGTACGACAAACGAGCTATTTTTTTTGTGCTGTGGTAACTGTCTACTCCCGCACAAGTAATAGTGCCCGCTTTTTCAATATCAATAAAACCATCGTTCATGATGCAATCCGGTGGAATAGAAACATATTTTATTTTTGCAATAATCATGATAGTTGCGTTTTGTTGAATATCTACTTTTTGTACAAAATCAGCCGCTAATTTTATACTGCTTTCTTTTACAAAAGGCGCATAATAACCTGCTTTATACTCTTCGGTTAATTCAGTGGCCGAAAATTCAGAGATAGAAGCATCATATCGTGCCGATGTTTGATGTGCAGCCATATAAAAATCTTCATTAACATGGTTAACAGTGAGCGAACCTGTTTCGTATATATTATTTAAGGTATGCCGTTCTACCGAATCCGGGCGAATCATAAAACCAAACAAAGGAGGGTTTGCACCAATATGAAACAATGAATTAAAAACAGCTAAATTAGTGTTGCCGTTTGAGCCCCTGGTACCAATTAGCGCCAGGCTTTTAAAACCGCCAAGCGAGTTTATAAATGTAGCGCGGTAACGCTGTTCAAAAGCAAGTATATCGCTTATCGTAAAATCTTTATTCATTTTTATAATTTTAAATGATTCATTCCCCCGTCAACCGCTATGATCTGGCCTGTAATCCATGATGATTTTTCTGATAGTAAAAAAGCAATAGCCTCTGCTATCTCTTGCGGTGCACCAACTTTTTTCATAGGGTTTCTTTTTTGAGAAGTCTCTTCTTTTTCGGGGGTATTAATAAATTTAGAGGCTAACGGTGTATCGGTTAACGAGGGTGCTATCGCATTTACGCGAATGCCGGGTGCAAGCTCCGCGGCTAATGATTTGGTTAAACCCTCTAAAGCTGCTTTTGCCATAGCTATTGAAGCATGAAAAGGCATACCGATTTGCGCTGCTACCGAGCTAATAAAAACTACAGATGCAGATGTGCTTTGTTTAAGGTTATTTAAATAACATTGCGTAAAATAAACTGCACCTAAGGCATTAATTTCATAATCGGTTAAAAAATCTTTACCGGTAAGTCGGTTAAACGGTTTTAAATTTATAGTACCCGGAAAATATACCAATCCATCAATCGTTATATCAATAGCCGGGAAAGAAGCAGCTTCATATTTTTCTATTTGATAAAATTGGTTGTAAGCACCTGCATTTTCTTTAGTAGATAAGCCAATTATTTGATGTCCCTCTTTTTGCAGTATTGATGCGGTTTTTATAGCCATGCTGCTGGATGCGCCGGCAAATAAATAAGTTTTAGGCATGGGTTTTTCGTTTAGATATTTTATTGGATGTAATGGCCCGTTGTAAATTACTTTTAAAACGAGTGATGTCTCCGAGCCTTGTTTTTGCATGTTTTGTTTTACATGATTTTACGCGTATACGCCACATTTTATAACTACTAAATTTCAAGTTTCGCTTCATCAGATCTTTTACCTCATTTTCACTTAACCCAAATTGACTTTTAATCGCATCAAAAGGTGTTCTGTCTTCCCAAGCCATTTCAATAACACGATTTAAATCGGCCACCGATAAAAGTATTTTTTCCTTTGGAGGCATATAAGCGACAGGCGACGGCAAACCGCTATAGGCACAATAAGTAATTTCTGTTCTCATATTAATTCAATATAATTTATATTTCTTATGACAAATAAGACGCTTTATTTGTTTAACAAATATACGTAAAAGTTAAACAAAATAGAGAAATTTTAAGCCGGTTGTTATTTTTAAACCAACATCATGCATCTATATTAATCCTTAAAAAGATAAGATTTGCACCCCCTACTTCAACTAATTTGTAAAAAAGGTAAAAAATC
>JBBRHI010000148.1:0-6944 GCA_038222995.1 Bacteroidia bacterium
AAAATATACACAAAGGATTATGGCCTGTTAAGCCTGCACATTCATGTGAGCAGCGGATCCAAATCAGGCATAAAAGCTGCACTTATACAGCCTTTATCACAGCTTGAACTTGTTCTTTCCTTAAAAGAAAATAAAGAAGTCCATCAACTTTCGGAAGCAAAGACGGTGTATATGTATACCGACCTTCCTACCAATTTTACCAAGATTTGCATTGCGCAATTTATTAATGAAGTATTGCATAAATGCCTTAAGGAGCAATCTAAAAATGAAGACCTGTATAATTTTATCATTCACATTTTTCAGTGGCTCGACGTGCATGATACCGGTTTTTACGATCTGCATATTTATGTATTGTTTGAGCTTACTAAATACCTGGGCTTTTACCCGACAAACAATATGAACGTACATAATAAATATTTCGATATACGCGAAGGAAGGTATGAGGCGTATTCGCAAAGTTTTCCGTTAAGCCTGGATGAGATACAATCCAAATTATTTTTGCGATTATTCAGTTACGAACTCAACACGGGAAAAACCTATACAAAATCAGAACGGTTAAATTTACTGGATTGTTTAATGGCTTATTATAAAATGCATATTCCAGGCCTGCATGAGTTTAAATCGTTTAGTGTATTGCAGGATACTATGAACGGTTAGTTTGTTTCGGGTTTCAAACAAACTTTAGTAATTTAATACCCTATGAAATTTAAACTCAACTATACCCGATTCGAACCTTTTGTATTTGGAATAGTGTTATTAATTTCTATTTATCCCAACATCATTAACACTTACAGCCCAACACTCGATGGGCCCGCACATGTTTATAATTCTAATTTACTGAATCATTATTTTTCAAATCCCGTTATTCATCACTATTATTATCTCAATAAAATACCTTCCCCTAACTTATTTGATCATCTGTTTCTGTCATTATTTAACTTGTTTTTTAATTCCGGTATTTCCGAAAAAATCTTTATTTTATGTTATTATATCTCGTTTCCTTTAAGCCTCAGGTATTTTATTAAAGCTTATAACCCGCAAAATGTATTTCTAAGCATTATCGGAATTCCTTTATCCCACACCTGCTTGTTTTATATGGGATTTTATAACTTCTCTATTTCATTTGTTTTTTTATTTTTTGCTATCGGCCTTTACTATAAAAATATGCATAAGAAAGAATATGTAAAGACGATTTACGACGCGGCCTTATTTTTAATGATTACGCTTACCTATTTTTCAAATGCTTTAAGCTTCATTTATTTAACGGGTGTTTTAGCTGCTTATGAAATTAACACCTGCATTTATTTTTACAGTAGTGATTTAAAAGAGCTGATCAGAAAACGGATTCTGAAAAATGCGCTTATTGTATTACCTGCCTTTATATGCCTGGTTATTTTCTATCTTAAAATAGATTTCCCGGGCGACAATACGCCTAATTCAAAAATGAAGTTGCTTGAATTTTTATTTTATTTTAAATCTATTAATGTATACGAAGTAACTACAGATGCTTTATATGCAAGAATGTTATTGGCTATGATCATTTTTTTGATCGGCTGTACGGTTGTTAAAAAAAGCCGCTCGCTCAAAACTTATGTAACCGGCAATTTTGATTCATTAGTTTATTTTATAATTAGCGGGTTGGTTCTTACAGCTTACTTTGAAATACCTAATGGTGAAAGCGCGGGTATGATGACAGACCGATTATGTAACCTGTTTTTTATATCGTTACTCTTGTGGATAGTAAGTCAAAAAGAAATTCGTTTTCCGAAAGCCGCTACTGTTTTTATACTGATACCGCATTTTTATTTACTTAACATTCATGCCAAACAACAAGCAGCGTATAATAAATTAGCGGTAAAAATTACGGAATCGGCAAAATACATTAAGGAGAACAGCGTGGTATTGCCTATAAACTTAATGTCGCATTGGATCTTTGTGACGGATCATTTTCCCGACTATTTAGGTTCAGAAAAACCTTTGATCATTTTAGATAATTACGAAGCCCGTTTACCGTGGTTTCCTTTAAACTGGAACTTGGCTAAGATTCCTCTATTAACATTGAACGGTAAAGAAACGATTCAAAATACGGAATGGCCGAAAAGTACAACGACTAATCCTGCTAAAGAAATAGAGTATGTATATATTTTCGGAGAAATAAATGACATTAACACCTCACCCGGTTGGATGGATCTGAAAACAAACCTGTACGATGCTTATGCCATATGCTATAGCGACAATGAAAGTAAAATCACTATTTATAAGCATAAATAAAAACAAACAGCTACTAAATTAGTTTCGATTTAATTTTTCGTATTCTTTTTCAACCGCATTATGATTAACGAACACATAGGCTCGCAAAAAGCTGAATATTAACCCTATTCCCCAGCCAAGCATAGGAAAGATAGGCCATGGTAATCCCGATGATTCCTCTTTATAATCTGTAAAATACCATAACACCCAAAGACCTGTATTAATGATAATATAAGTTGCTAAATGTCTTTTAAAGCCGACGCGTTTTTTAGCGAGCCGCCAAAGCTCTTTTTCTCTCTCTGTTTCCATAATTTCAATACCTATGCTTTAATTGGCGTTAATGGTTTTTAATTCTTTTTCCACTTCACTTTTTCCCCAAATTGGCATTAACTCAGATGTCGGTTTAAATACGGCGTATTTTTCTAATGCTTTTTCAAATACCGGTTTTGCCTTTTTAATGCCTCCGCCAAAAACCTGGGGTGTATACAACAATGCTCTTCCCTTCAATAAATAGGCTCTGGGGTTTGCTTCGTTTAATTTAATAGCGGCGTTAGCATATTTACTTACAAAGCCTCCATATTTTTGTCCGCGTTTTTTCTCATCCACTTTTATACGTACCGCGTTTAGCATCGCCTTTAAAACTTGTATCTCCGAGTTATCCGGACTAAGAGAATCGGCTGTTTTAGCCAAGCGGTCGCCTTTGTCGCACAGGGCGTCTATTTCCTGCTTA
This sequence comes from Bacteroidia bacterium, assembly GCA_038222995.1. Taxonomy (GTDB): domain Bacteria; phylum Bacteroidota; class Bacteroidia; order B-17B0; family Aurantibacillaceae; genus UBA4416. Next base: position 2,981 of record JBBRHI010000148.1, read on the forward strand.
TCCGAATCAAAGGCTGCAATAGCATAACATAACCCTGCATAATAAAAAGGCAGCCATTCTTTTTTCTCTGAACCGGCAAGTGCTTCAAATCCTTTTTCTGCTTTTAAGAAATCACTTTTATTTTTCGCATTGTTAAACTGAGCCAGCGGTTTTTTCATCCCTTCATTATACCCTTTGGTTTGAGAAATAGATTGACCGGATAAAAGAACCATAAAAAAAGTCCATAATTTTATGCTATGCAGGGTACACTTCATTATGTAAATATAAAATAGTTTATTTACATAATAATAGCTTCGTGATTTTAGATTTTATTTTTTAGATAATTTATATTTTTAAGCTTCGCCGCTTAGTTGTTCATGAGTAAACTTATTTTCTTTATCTTCTGTATCTTTACTTCAGTAAACGCATCTGCTTTATACAGCATTGAAGGAAAAGTGATTGACCAAAACACCAAAGAGCCTCTTGCCTTTGTAAGCATTGTTATTAAGGGCACACAAAAGGTTGCTTATACAACTATTGAAGGCAAGTTTAAACTAATTTCGGAAGCTCCGTTAACAGACCTTATATTTTCATACGTTGGTTATGGGCTTGTTAACTACCCTATAAATGACACTACGGCAAACATTTTAATTAAAATGGAACCTAAGGATAATGTGTTAACGGAGGTAAAAATAGTGGCCGATGAAAATCCTGCGCACCGTATTATAAAATTGGCTTCTTTAAACCGCCACAAGCATAATCCATCAAACATCAAATCATACAAGTGTCACATTTATACTAAAACCTATTACGATTTTATATTAAATAACGTAAAGGCGGATTCGACAAAACGTATGACGAGCGTTCCGGAAAAAAAAGACACAACAATAAAAGATTCCGATAATGTCTTTTTTAAACGTTTTTTAAATAATTCTCATTTATTTATGATGGAATCGGTAACTGAGCGCAAATACCTTGCACCCGATAATTTAAATGAAACCGTATTAGGCACAAAGGTGTCAGGCTTAAAGAACCCTACATTTTCGACCTCAGCCACCGACCTGCAGCCCTTTAGTTTTTACGATGATTATTTTACAATGTTGGATAAAAATTACCTAAACCCTATTACATCCGGCAGCACCACAAAATATTTTTTCGCGCTTGAGGATACACTTTATCAAGATAAAGATACGGTTTTCATCATCAGCTTCAGGCCTTTAAAAGATAAAAACTTTAACGGCATGCAGGGCGTGTTATATATTAATACAAACGGGTACGCCATACAAAATGTAATAGCTTCCCCTTTTGATAAAGGGTTAATGGAACTGAAAATTCAGCAGCAATATCAATACACAGGCAATAAACAATGGTTTCCGCAACAGTTAAATTATGAGCTTTGGTATAAAAATTATCCGTCAAAGGCAATGGGAATGAAGCTTACAGGCAAAAGCTTTATTACCGACATAACCATTGACGCCGAATTAAGAAAAAGAGATTTTGGTTTTACTACCGTAACCATGGATGCAGGAGCAGCGTTTCATGACTCAACCTATTGGACGGATCATCGCCCTGATACACTCAATACAAAAGAAAAATTAACCTATAATATAATTGACAGTATCGGTGAAAAAAGAAACTTTGATAAAAAACTTAAGCTGTTGGAAGCTTTAACTACTTTACAACTTCCTATTTCTTTTATAAACCTTGACCTGAACAGACTTGTAAGCGCTAACGATTATGAAACCGTCAGGCTAGGTGTCGGGGCGCATACTAACGACAGGTTCTCAAAGCGATTTAGCATTGGAGGTTACGCCGGATACGGTTTTAAAGATAAAGTATTTAAATACGGAGGAGACGCTAAGCTTTATTTAAGCAAAACCTTTAAGGATTATTATATAAAGTATGCGTATTCGAACGACCTATCGGAACCCGGGAAAACACAGTATTTTTATTCAACCTATAATTCGATCCGTAATTTAATGACCTACCGAATGGATAAAGTAGAGCAGCATGAATTGAGCGTAAATTTCAGAGCTTTAAAATATTTGACGGTTAATGTGGCAATGAACCAAAACCGGAGAACTCCTAACTACGCTTATGATTTTTATACCGACGTTTTTAGCGCCCCGCAAAACCCGGTATTCAGCTCAACAGAAGTAAGGATCAGGGGACGATACGCCTATAAGGAAAAGCTGGTGCAATCGTTCGGTCAACTTATTTCTTCAGGTTCAAAATACCCTATTCTTCATTTTGCTTACAGCTCAGGATTTAAAACGCCCGGTTACGGCGATTACCGTTTCAATAAAATTTCTGCCGGCATCGAAAAAACATTTCTTATAAAAAACGCGGGGAAAACAAATATATTACTGGAAGGCGGCGCTGTGGAAGGTATTGTGCCCTACCCCTATTTATTTAACGGTAACGGCAGCTTTACTAAAAACGGCTATTTATATGTGCAGCACACGTTCCAAACCATGGGGCTTTATGAGTTTGTATCAAACCGTTATGTGAACCTTTTCCTTTCACACAACTTTGGTTCTCTATTATTTAAAACCGAAAAACACCAACCCGAGCTTGTTGTGTTTACAAGCATTGGTTACGGAACACTGCAAGACTCGACCCGCCACAGGGAGATCCTTTTTAAAACCATGGAAAGAGGATTTTATGAAAGCGGACTGATGATCAATAATATCATTAAGGTAAACTACCTGAACCTGTTTTATTTTGGGTTGGGCGGTGGCACTTTTATGCGATACGGCCCGTATGCTTATAAAAAAATAAAGGATAATACGGCTTATAAACTATCATTTACCGTAACGTTTTAATATTTGCACAGGGTATTGGTAATAATCCGTTAAACAACCCGTAATGTTAAGGTATAACGCTGTTGGTAATATTGCCGAATATTACTAACCTATGTTCTCATTTTTATTAAGCAATTACATTTCTCTGCTCTCACTAATAAACCCTTTAGGCGCTATCCCCGTCTTCCTTTCTCTTACCGCTAAACATCCCGCAGACTGGGTAAAAAAACAGGTTATTAAAACCGGGTTAAATGTATTGGTAATTTGCCTGGTTTCTTTTTTCATAGGAAATTATGTGTTGGAGTTTTTCGGGATTTCGATCAATGCCTTAAAAATAGCCGGCGGAATAATTATTGCGCGATCGGGTTTTCAGTTATTAAATGCCACACATAAAAAAGATCTCGGTAAAAAAATAAAGGAAGAATCGCTGCATAAGGAAGATATTTCGTTTACGCCTCTAGCCATGCCTTTGCTTTCGGGACCCGGGTCTATTTCTTTTTTAATTAACCTGTCTATTCAAACAGACCGGAACATTATAAAATCGGCATATGTATTTGTAGCCATACTTCTTGTATCTTTCAGTATATTTTTGGTGCTGATGCTGGCCCCTAAAATACTGCTTTATATGGGACAGGCAGGATTAAAAGCAATGTCTAAAATTATGGGGTTTATTGTTTTATCCATAGGAATACAGCTGATCATAAGCAGCATCATTTCTGTTTTACAATTTTTAAAATAAATTCTTATTTAAACAACAATAAGGAGATTTGTTTATTTTCACCTAAGGTTTGGTATTCGAAACGAATTAAGCCTTCTGTTATCAACCCTATTACTTCATTTTCCTTAATAGGAATAAGGGAAGTAATGTTACCGGTAATTCTATCTTTTAACTGATATTTTAATTTTACGCCGTTTGTTTCTGTTACAGTTGCCTTTTGTGCAGAATTATAAGCAATGTATTCCGTTTCATTCTTTCTTTTATCAAGAATTACGGGGATCAATTCGTCGTATACTAATTTCATCATAAGCTATTTACGTTAAACTTATTTTAAATTTAGCGTTTAAATTTCAAATAATCTACCTGCTGCAATTTCATTATGCAGATCGATTAAATTAATGGTAAACTTTAAGTGCTTTGAATGCGTAATAGCACAAATGGGTTTAAAATCAGGTACTCCTTC
>JBBRHI010000149.1:0-6926 GCA_038222995.1 Bacteroidia bacterium
ACACATAAATTGGCTAAAAGAATGGGTTCTAGCGAATTTTTTGCAGTAGCCGAAAAAGCAAATAGAATATAAAAGAAAGAGGGTAAAAAGTTAGTTTTAAAGGTGATTTCCTGCTGAACGGCAATAAAATTAACAAAAAAAGCGCCCGCTAAAATAACAGGACAGGCTATGAGCTGTGTGGTTAAAAAAGAGAGTTTGCGATTAAAGAAAAAGTAATATAAAATATGCTCGTTATATGAAGTATCGGGCAAATATGGAGGTGAACAAATTATGGTTCCGATCCAAAGCCCCAAACATATAATAAGAAGTACAATAACGGAAAGCTGTATATTGTTTTTTAGAGGGCCAACGATCATTTTTTATGAAAAAAAGTGTTTTATATGATAAAATTTATATTTTTGTGCTGTAAACTTACAAAATAAGATTAATATGACTTCTCTAATGGTTACAATGACGGATGTTTTTTACGCTATCGGCGATTTTTCTCAATGGGTATTCAGGGGAATGAAACATTTAGGACATATTCCTAATATCATTTTATGGAGCATTATTCTTTTTTTATTGGTTTATCAAACACTGCAAATTATTAAACAAACTAAAGAGGCGGATAAAAACGGCACTTTAAGATAATAAAATATTCATTTTTTTGAAAAGGTTATTTACACTCGTAAATAACCTTTTTTGTTTTGTGGCTTTGTGTATGTAAATTATTACATTTAGTCAAAAAACACGTGTACATACTTGGTATATCTGCTTATTATCATGATTCGGCCGCAACACTTGTTAAAGGCGGGGATATATTAGCGGCGGCGCAGGAAGAACGGTTTACACGCATAAAACATGATGCTGCATTTCCTGCACAAGCCATACTGTTTTGCCTGAAAGAAGCCGGGATAACCTTAGCCGAAGTTGATACGATTGTATTTTACGATAAACCTTTATTAAAATTCGAACGCTTGTTAGAAACCTATCTTGCAAACGCGCCAAAAGGGTTTATGTCTTTTTTAAAAGCGATGCCCGTTTGGTTAAAACAAAAACTTTTTTTTAAGAGAGAATTATATAAAGCACTCAATAATATTGGCACATATAATAAGCAGACATTAAAAGTATTGTTTACGGAACATCATGTATCACATGCGGCAAGCTCATTTTTTGTTTCGCCGTTTAAAGAAGCGGCAATTTTGACCATTGACGGTGTAGGTGAATGGGCTACGACCACTATTAGCAGAGGGTTTGGGAGTTCTATCACTATTTTAAAAGAAACTCATTTCCCTCATTCTTTAGGCCTGTTTTATTCGGCAATAACTTATTATTGCGGTTTTAAAGTAAACTCGGGTGAATACAAATTAATGGGCCTGGCACCATACGGAAACAAAGATTCGGTTCAGGTAAAAGAGTTCGTTAAAATCTTAAAAAATAATATAATCACGGTTTACGAAGACGGCTCATTGTTTTTAGAGCAGCATTATTTTGATTATGCCGCAGGCTTTACTATGACAAATAATAAAGCATGGGAAAAGTTATTTCAATTTAAGAACAGAAAGCCTGAAGAAAAGATTACGCAACATTATATCGACCTTGCTTTAGCCGCCCAACTTATAACGGAAGAAAGTGTCTTGGCTTTAGCCAAAGAGGCAATAGAACTCACGGGATGCGAAAACCTATGCTTGGCGGGTGGCGTAGCTCTAAACTGTGTAGCTAACGGTAAACTTATAAATACAGCTATTGCTAAAAATGTTTATATACAACCGGCAAGCGGCGATTGCGGCGGAGCTTTAGGCGCAGCTTTGGCAACGTACTATATTTACTATGCTAATGAGCGTAAATTAATTTTAGATAGCGATGCAATGAAAGGCGCTTATTTAGGGCCCTCTTATTCAAAACAGGAAATTGAAACCGCCCTAAAAGAATTTGATATTAAGGCACAATATATAGCAGACTTTAATGATGTAGCATTTATAACGGCAGCACATTTAAACACCGGTAAAATAGTGGGTTGGTTTCAGGACAAAATGGAATTCGGCCCCAGAGCCCTTGGAAATAGAAGCATATTGGGGGATGCAAGAGACCCCGAGATCCAAAAGAAATTAAATCTCAGCATTAAATTTCGGGAAGGCTTTCGTCCTTTTGCACCGAGTGTTTTAGAGGAATTTGCCAAAGATTATTTCGACATTAAAAGTATATCGCCTTATATGCTGCAAACGCAACCGGTTTTAAAAAAGCATCAACTTAATTTGCCGAGCGGATATAATGAATTAGGTATGGAAGAAAAACTTCATGTCACTAAAAGTAAAATTCCGGCCATAACGCATGTCGATTTTTCGGCACGAATTCAAACCGTCAATCAAATAACTAATCCCAAATACTACCGGTTAATTTCGGCGTTTTATGAAATAACGGAATGCCCCGTTATTGTAACTACAAGTTTTAATTTACGGGGCGAGCCTATTGTTTGCGCACCCTACGATGCCTTGACGTGTTTTATGAATACAAATATTGATTACCTTGTGATGAACCATTTTATTATTCAAAAAAACAAGCCTGTAACTGTTAAACCCGAACAACACAAGTTAAATTTAGATTAAAATGAGCGAGTTAAAAGACATCTGGACCTTTTTAAAAGAACGGAAAAAGTGGTGGTTAATGCCCATTGTCATCGTTCTTTTATTGATTACACTTATGCTGGTTTTGGCGGGCAGCAGTGCTTTAGGCCCCTTTATTTATTCTATATTCTAATGACAAAACGTCAACAATACACTAATCTTGCAGCCTGTTCGGTATTTATTGCCATGGTTATGTTTATTGCAAAAACACCATATATCTTTTTTAGTATACCGGGTTTTATTTTAATATTCGGACTTTTATTTAAACAGGTGTTGAAAGTTGTATTATCGTTATGGCTTAAATTTTCAATGGTATTAGGAACTATTAATTCAACCCTTATTTTAGGGATCATTTACTTCTGCATCATCACTCCTTACACTTTTTTATTTAAAAAAAAGCTTGGGGGTAATTATATAAAACACAAGCCTCAACAAGTGCGGTCACTTTTTAAAACTAGAAATCATACCGTTTCTAAACAGGATTTTGAAAAAAGTTGGTAATGCCATTCAGCAAAACATATAAAACAAACCTGCTTGCAATTATTTTTGTTGCCGTTGTTCCTGTTATTATTTTCAGCCGCTTATTAAAGATTATCAGTCCCCATGAAGCCGCTTATACCTGTTGGTTTTTTGGAATATTAATTCTCAGAACGATTATCGTTTTTTACCTGATAAAAGTAATTATAAAACGATTTCATAAAAACTACATTATTGCCAAACGACCTGAAAGACTAACTAATAGAGCGCTTTTGAAGTCGTCGTTATTGATTCTTTTTCTTTTATTGGAAATTGTGTTTCAGTATGTCCCTCAAAACCAAGACGTATACAGTTTGGGGCTGGCCACGAAAGTATGGAATGCTTGTTATAAAAAAAGCGAAAATGAAAAAGGCTTAAGGGATAAATCCTTAAAGAATAGAATAAATAACACGAAGCAAAAAGTATTTTTCCTGGGAGACTCTTTTACATACGGTAATGGGATTAAAAAGACGGAAGACCGTTTTTCAGATAGGGTTTCAGGCAGGATAGACTCCGCAAAGTTTGAAACCTTTAATTTGGGAAAAGGAAACAGTGATACCAAAGATGAATTTTTACGTTTGGTAAATTTCGATGCTAAGCCAAATTATCTTATTTTACAGTACTATCATAACGATATAGAAAAAATAGGAAGTAAATACGGCTATTTTAATTTGGATAATACAGGGTATAAAGTCAAAAAAACATCCGGTTTAAAAAGGGTCATGTCAGCCATAGGATTATTCCCGCTAAGAGTGTCTTTTTTTATAAATTATATTGCTTTAAATAATTCAAAATTCTTAATTCCCAAAAGTCAAAAAAGTTATAAAGAATGCGTTACAAAGGCCTATAGTGATACCGCTTGTTTAAATGAACATTTAAAAGACTTCCGTGCAATTATTAATTATTGTTCAGTGAATCACACTCGTCTTTATGTTCTCTTTATTCCTGACGTAAGGGATATAACATATACCCAAGAAATTTTTGATACACATATTATCCCGTTTCTGAACAAACATCATATAAAATATATAACCGTGAATGATGAGCTTAGGAAATATACAACGGAAGAATTGGTTGTAAATCCTTTAAATGCTCATACAAATCCATTTGCTAATGCCATAATAGCCCAAAGGATTTTAGATTCTATTTCCGAATTTAAACGGTAAATCAGTTAATATACGCTGCAGTTTATTTGATATACGGTTAACTCAAATTTGAAAAACAGGGTGATAATGTGATTGTTTTTCACTAAATTTACTTTAGTGATTAAAATAAAGTTCATAATATTTTTTTTAACAGCGAGTTTGTTCAGCTACGCCCAACGAGTTAAAATACCGAACACAAGTATAAGCTCACAGGTAAGGTTTACACAGAACAAAAATCAATGGGATAAAACCATCGCTTACAGGGCGCAGCTCGACGGCGGCGCTTTATTTGTAGAAACTTCGGGTAAACTGACATTTCATTTTTATGATAAAGACACTTATCGCGCACGGCACATGGGCCGTATACTTTCAAATACGTTAAAATACCATGCGTATTCGGTCGATTTTCAGGAATCAAATCTTACACCTCAAATTGTTTCGGAAAACCCTTCCTCCGATTATGATAATTATTACATAGGAAAAGATGAGCATGCTTGGGCAACCCAAGTACAACACTTTAAAACACTGCATGTATCAGATTTGTACCCGGGTATTGACGCGGTTTACTTAGGGAAGAGTCAATCTATAAAATATAATTTTCTGGTTAAGCCCAACGGGAATCCGGGTGATATTAAAATGCATTATAACGGCATCGAGAACATAAAACTGGTAAACGGTGCGCTTCATATTTCAACGTCCGTAAAGGATCTGATAGAAGAGAAACCCTTTGTTTACCAGGTAATAAAGGGTGATACCATCATTATTCCTTCCAAATATGTATTAAAAAACAATACTGTTACGTTTAAATTATTAAAGGAATATGATCAACGTGAAAATTTGATTATTGATCCTTTGCTCGTATTTGCTGCGCAAAGCGGAAGTACAGCCGATAATTTTGGAATGACGGCAACGTTTGATAACAGGGGTGATCTTTATTCGGGCGGAACGGTATTTAATATTGGTTACCCTACAACCTTAGGCGCGTATGATCTAAGCTTTAACAACCCTGTTGCTAACGGAAAAACGGATGTCGTAATTACGAAATATGACTCGGCAGGAACGTATTTAAAATACTCAACGTATCTGGGGGGCAATGATGCCGAAACTGTATCGAGCTTAATTGTTGATAAAAATGACAATTTATGCTTGTACGGAACCACCGGATCCAATAATTTTCCTACCACTGCGGGCTGCTATGATCCAACCTTTAACGGAGGTAATTATCTAAGTTTTGTTTTTAACGGAACCACTTTTGCAAATGGCACTGATATTTATGTTGCCAAATTCAACTCAACAGGTACGTCATTGCTTTCATCAACCTATATTGGCGGAAGTGATAATGATGGCGTAAACCATGTGAATCACTACACCACTATTAATGTTGGAGGCACACTGACAAATGAATATTTTTTAGATTCACTGCAATTCAATTACGGCGATCAGTACAGGGGTGAAATACAAGCTGATACTTCCGGAAATATTTATGTTTTCAGTAGTACAAGATCTTCAGATTTTCCAACACTCAATGCCATTGATAACACCTTAGGCGGAAAACAGGATGCCGTTCTTTTCAAATTTAATGCGAACTTAAATAACTTGTATTTTAGCACGTATGTAGGGGGCAGCAGTAACGATTGCGGGAATGCACTGGCTTTGGACGATAGCTTAAATATTTATATCACTGGGGGCACATGTAGTGCCGATTTTTCGGTAACCCCGGGCTCTTACCAAATACCCTATTCCGGTGGCAAAGCCGATGGATTTGTATGTAAGATCAAAAAAAATGGGTTATATACCATGCACTCTACTTATATTGGAACGCCCGACTACGATCAAAGTTACCTCGTTCAACTCGATAATCAGCAAAACGTTTATTTATATGGTCAATCACTTGGAAATATGCCTGTTAGTTCGGGTGTTTATTCAAACGGTGGTAGTAAGCAATTCATTCAAAAATTTAATCCTCAGCTCAGTAGTTTATTAGTAGGTACTGTATTTGGTAACGGGACCTCTAATGTTAATATTTCTCCTTCGGCTTTTTCGGTTGATTGTGCCGGTAATATTTACACTTCGGGCTGGGGTGGAAATATTATTACAGGGAATGCTACCAATGGGATGGCCATTACAGGGAATGCCATTCAACCTTCGACTGATGGATTTAATTTTTATTTGATGGTTCTATCTCCAAACATGGCAAATATTGTTTATGGAACCTATTTTGGCGGACCTCTTAGCAGAGAACATTCCGATGGAGGGACAAGTCGTTTTGATAAGCACGGCATCGTGTACCAATCTGTATGCGCGGGTTGCGGCGGTAATGATGATTTCCCTGTAACGCCCGGTGCATGGCCCGGAACCCCCGGTAATCCAAACCACAATACAGATAATAATAATTGTAACAACGGCGTTTTTAAATTAGATTTTCAATTAAATTCTGCCATTGCAAGTATTGGTACCTCTACACTCGGAGGCTGCGCGCCGCTTACGGTTCAGTTTGATAACTATAGCACGCCCGGCCATCCGTTTATTTGGGATTTCGGGAACAATGATACGACCTCCCTTACACTTAATCCCGTAAAAACATTTACCGCTCCTGGCACCTATACCGCGCACATTTATGTTAAAACATCTATCTGCACCTCTACATACGATACGGCAAGTG
>JBBRHI010000150.1:0-6901 GCA_038222995.1 Bacteroidia bacterium
AATTAAAATCTACCGAATAACTTCCTGCTGTCTGCTTTTCATTTAATAAATCAGCAACAATCATCCCCAATGAATTATAAACTTTTAAGGAAACGTAATTTGAAATTGGTAAGTCATAATTAATTTTTGTAGTGGGATTGAAAGGATTTGGATAATTTTGATTTAGCCTAAAGTTTTCGGGAATATTTTGTGAAATTGTATTTATTCCGGTTTGACCTCCAGTAACTGTCTTATAAATAATACCTGGTTTTCCGCATAAAAAGACAACTGAATCAGAAAGGCAATAAATATCATAGGGAGAACCAAAAGTAAAATTTTGACGAATCCATGATCTGCCTCCAGTTGTTGTTTTAAACAATCTTGTAAAATTACCTCCTGCATAACCGACAGAATCATTTATAAATTTTGAACAATACATGAATTCCTGAACATCTGTTATTCGTCCTACACTATCCCATGATATTCCAAAGTTGGAAGTTTTATATGTTGTACCCTGACTACCAACTACAAATCCTGTATAATTATTTACGAAAGAAATTCGATTAAAATCTTCACCACCAATTCCAGAAGTGTTAATATAAGTTTGTGACCAATTAATTCCACCATTAGTAGTCTTTCCAATTGTCGCGCCAAAAACTGCAAATGCTCCATTAACTGAATCTTTAAAGTAAATATCCGTAGGAGTAGAATTTATATTTTGCTGCATAAATGTTTTTCCTCCATCCGTTGTTTTTCTTGTTCCGGGAAATGATGTTCCTATCCAACCAGTCCTTTCATTCAGAAAGAAACAGCTTTCATAACTATGGCTATTTCCGAAAATACCATTCTCTAAAATATTCCAGTTTGTTCCACCATTAGTTGTCTTTAAAAATGTTTCAAAAAATCCAACAGCGTAAACTAATGTATCATTTAAAGGGAAGATATCTGTAAGTATTTTATTTGAAACGCCGGTTGGCTGATTAAACCAGTTTATTCCACCATCTATTGATTTTAGAATAATACCACCATCCCCGCAAATCCAACCTGTGCTTCGGTTAATAAATCTTACACGATTAAGCGGTCGTGATGTTCCTGAATATTGCTGCACCCATTGAGTAAGCCCAACATCACTGATTAAAAGGAGAATAAATACTAATAGGATTTTTTTCATATTTAATTAAATATATTATTTAATTTTTTTTGGTCAAATAATTATAAATTGAACTGAACTTTTCTTTATTTTAATTAAATCATCCATTACATTCAAACATATTTTTTTGCATTTTTGGATAAAAAGCGCATCTAAAACCTTTTTGCAGAGAAAGTTTTATTGCCTATCTATCATTTTTAACTCTTAGTACACTTCTAAGCCGGAAACTGGCTCTGAATTACAGATTTGAGTGCTGGCTTGACCATAAAACCCAGCAACAAAATTACCAATCGTGATTGACATATCATTTTATAAGCATCATTTTTTTTGATTGAGTAAAATTATCCGATGATAGCCTGTAAAAATAAATCCCTGTTATATAATTACCAGCATCGAACTTATATTCATATTCACCTTCATTTATTTTCTTATCAAATAAAATCTCCATTAATTGTCCGAGAGAATTGAATATTTCCAGCTTGTAATTTCCTTTTATTTTAATTGAAAATTTTATTTTTGTTGAAGGATTGAACGGATTTGGATAATTTTGGTTTAGCTTAAAGGTTTCGGGAATATTTTGCGAAATTGTATTTATTCCGGTTTGGCCGCCTGATGAAGTAAACCATATATGACCTGGGTTTCCTACCACCCAGACAATGCTATCACTAAAACAGAAAACACTTGGAAGGAAACCAATTGCCCCGCTATTTTGTAATTTCCATGATCTTCCACCTGTGGTTGTTTTAAATATTTGCCCGCCGCCGCCTGCATAACCAACAGATTCGTTTGCAAATTGAGATGAATGTATGAAATTTGTATTTTGGGAAATGAAACCAATACTATCCCAGGATATTCCAAAGTTGGTAGTTTTGTAAGTTGTACCAGCATCTCCAACTATAAAACCTGTAAGCGAATTTATAAATGATATCCTTTTAAAATCTTCAAGGCCAATTCCGCCAGTGCTAATAATAGTAACAATCCAATTATTACCGCCATCAGTGGTTTTTCCAACTGAGCCCCCTGCGCTAAAATTACCATTAATAGAGTCTTTAAAATAGATATCCTCGGGAATATCATTTACATTTTGCTGCATAAATGTTATTCCTCCATCCGTTGTTTTTCTTGTTCCCGGGAATGACGTTCCTATCCACCCTGTTAGCTCATTTAAAAAAAAGCAGCTTTCATAACTATGACTGTTGCCAAAAATACCATTTTCAAGAATAACCCAATTATTTCCTCCGTTTGTTGACTTTAAAAAGGTTTCAAAGAAACCTACAGCATAGATAAGATTCTCATTCACCGGAAAAATATCAGCTAGTATTTTATTAGATAAGCCAGATGACTGATTTATCCAGTTTACTCCTCCATTTGTTGTTTTAAGTATAATGCCTGCATCACCGCATATCCAGCCAGTGTTCCTATTTATGAATCGAACTCTACGAAGTGCCCGTGTTGTTCCTGAATATTGCTGCACCCATTGTGCAAATCCAATATCGCTGATTAAAAGCAGGTAAAATATAAATAGGATTTTTTTCATATTTAATTAATATATTATTTATTTTTATATAGTCAAATAATTATAAACTTGAACTGACTTTTCTTTATTTTAATTAAATCATCCATTACATTCAAACATATTTTTTTGCATTTTTGTAAAAGCGGATCTAAATCTTTTTTGCAGCTAAAGTTTTATTGCCAATCTAACATTAAACAAAAAAACCTGAGATCGTGCTTACGAAGCTCAGGTTTTATTAAAACTCTATAGATAGATATTGGCTTATACGAACATAAAAAGCAAAATAAAAAATATCAATAATGATATTTTTAAAATAGTATCATTTCTTTCAGACATAATATCTCCTGCCTTCATATTAAATAGATCTTTAATCTAATGACTCACCGCAAACGATAGTCGGGATCTTTGTGATCATGATGTAAGTAAGTTTATTTAATGAATTATATTTAGAATTATTTTTTTTAGTAAGCCCGGATATTTTGTTTCCATAATTATCGGTAGCATCCATCTCATTATTATTTCTCGCCCTTGTTAACTTCAGATAATTACTACTGCTAACCAGTGGTTTAAAGACATAACTATTCCTTCTGTTCATATTTGTATTCATTGTATAACTTATATTGATAATAAGAGATTAAAAAACATCTCCGATATTTGTATGACCTGAATCAACAGAATATGTATATATCATTCCATTAAATAAAACAGATACGTAACTTAAGTTAGTTGTAACCTGCTGAACTGCTACAACTGTTCCTGAAGCCTTGATGTTAACATTAGAAAATCCTGTTATTAGTATTAAGCTTATCAGTATTGCGATAAATAGTTTTGCGATTGTTTTCATTTTTTATAATTTAGTTATACAATTTTACATGGAATTAGCCTAACAAACAAACACAAAAAATAGTGTTTTTGGGTGACATATAATTCATCTTTTAAATTTGATTATATTATTTATTGTTTAATTCATGTTTATTCTTTAAATTAAAAATAATATTCTTCATAATTGGGTAAACGATGTTCAAAGAAATCCATAATATCCTTTCAGGGTTCGGCGTAATTGAATCAAAAGACTTTAAAAATTTTATTCGTGCAGCAAAAACTCATAACCGTCTGAAATTAATTGAATTTTCAGAATATCTGGTATCTCAATCAAAAAGTAATGAACTGGCTGCACTTTCAATTAGAAAAATCATAACAAATAAAAACTTTAAATTTAATTTCAAAAATGATGCTTATGAATATTTAGATCTTTTTACAGATCTTTTAAATGATTTTATATTTTACAGGAAATTTAAGCATAAAGATATTAATAAAAAGCTTTTCTTACTTAGACATCACATAAGCATAGGGAATTTAAAGATGCAGCATAAGATAGATGTGCAGCTTCAGGGAATGCTGTTTAACGAATTACAGGAGAGTCGTTTAAATTTTTATAAATATCTGTATTCCGATGAAATGATGTTCAAAAGCTACGAGACATCTACTAAGAAAAAGGTGACAGAAGGAAAGCAAAATGTTAATTTGTATGAGCAAAGTTTTCAATCTTTAACGAAATATTATTTTTGCGAAGTTGTTTCTATTTATACACAATTTATTAAAGACCAGACGAACTTTAATATTACTGATGCTTATCCTGAAATTACACGGCTTAGGGATCTTGCCGAAAACATTTATTCACATATGGAAAAGCAAATCCAGGAGGATATTATTGTTAAGTTATTTTATAATCAATTCTTATGCTTCAGGTATCCCGACAATTTATTGTATTATAAAAAATACAAATCTCATCTTAAAAAAATAGAAAAAAATATTACTCAAAACGAACTTAAAGTACAATATTCGAATATTTTAAATTATTGCATCATAAAAGATAAGGAGGCTAAGCCATCTGACTACAATATTCGCGAGCTTTTAAGCCTATCAAAGATCTTTATAAAGAATAAATTTTACATAGACAGCAATGTAATAAAGTATTTACCTCCGGCAGCTTTTAGGAATGTGGTAATACTAAGTGAACGTTTAAGAGACACGAGTTCGATTGAAAATTTAATACGTGAGAATTCAAGTGAGCTTGACCCTAAATTCAGAAAAGATTTTGTAAATTATGCTTATGTAGTCTATTATTATCTTAAGAATGATGCAAGGACTTCAGTTAAGTATTCCTTCAAAGTACCAAATTTGTATACTGGCTTTCTGATCGACATAAAAAGAATAAATATTATGAATTATTATACTTTAGGGAAGCTTGAAAATGCAGAAATGGAAATAAATTCTTTCCGAGAGCTTATACGGAGACAAAGGACAATATCAGTAAATGTAAAAAAAAGGTTTTTCACTTTCTGCAGGTATTCTGAAAAGCTGATCTTAAAGACTAATAGTTTTAATTCACTTTCTTATTCGCGTGCAAAGCTAACTGAGGAAGCATGGTTCCCTTCTAAAGTCTGGCTGCTGGACAAGTATTCAGAGCTACTTGAAAGAAAAGCATCTTAAAAACAATTTACTCTTCGCAAAGTTTAAAAACAAATATTCCAGAGCGAGAATAAAGTAGAAAGCAGTTTCACGCAAAGAACTCATGGGAGCTGTTGATAGAAAAGCAACACCAACAGCAGCAACAATCAAAGTTTCATTTCCCCAGGCTTTAAATTTGTTTTTATTTTAACCTTTTTTCGATTTTGCTTTAAACCTTAATAGAAAAAAGTATCTTACATCATTAACCTTATTACCTTATTCCTTTATGAAATAAGGTGATAAGGTTTTTTTTATAAGGTTTTTCTATTAAGGTTTGAAGCTTAAAAAGGGTTTTTTATTATAAAGCGAAGGAGAGATCCTTAGAAGTGGATTAATTTATTGATTAATGGGATCCCCGATAAAAGCATTCGGGGACGACAGCTTAAAAATAATTCCGGCGAAACCTACTCTGCCACGGCTTGCCCGTAACGAAGTGACATCAGGGATAAGCATTAAATTACTTTTCATTGATTTATGGGATCCCCGATAAAAACATTCGGGGAAAGCGGGTTTTGTTGAATAACCACCCCCTAACCCCCTCCTTGAGAAAGGAGGGGGGGGATTTTGATGTTTTTTTCATAAAATAAAAAACCCGTTATCAAATAAATGATAACGGGTTTTAAGATAAATCCGGGAAAACCTAATCTGCAACGGTTTGCCCGTAACGGAGTGACATCAGTGATAAGAATTTAAATACTTTCACTGATCTATGGGATCCCTGATAAATTATTTCCGGGAAAGCGGGTTTTGTTGAATAACCACCCCCTAACCCCCTCCTTGAGAAAGGAGGGGGGATTTTGAGGTTTTTTTCATAAAATAAAAAACCCGTTATCAAATTAATGATAACGGGTTTTAAAAAAAATCCGGCGAAACCTACTCTGCCACGGCTTGCCCGTAACGAAGTGACATCAGTGATAAGATTCAAAACTCTTTTAGTGATTTATGGGTTCCTGGATAAGGATTTTTTGTAAAAACGGGTTTTGTTGAATAACCACCCCCTAACCCCCTCCTTGAAAAAGGAGGGGGAATTCTGTGGTTTTTAATAAAATAAAAAACCCGTTATCAAATTAATGATAACGGGTTTTAAAAAAATCCGGCGAAACCTACTCTGCCACGCAGTTGCCCACGTAGTACCATCAGTGATAAGCGTCTTAACTTCTTTGTTCGGAATGGGTAAAGGTGTGACCCGCTTATTTAATCGCCGAAATATAAAAAATCATATAGAATCTCTCACGATAAAAATCATGTATTGCTATTTTTGTTAACGCTGCTTTAAACCAAATTGATATTGATGCGTTGTTACGCTACCTTTATCAAAAAAAAATATCGGCTAAGCCGTTCGACTTATTAGTATTACTTGGCTGAACTTATTACTAAGCTTACACCTGTAACCTATCACCAGGTCATCTTCCTGGAGTCTTATCATCATTGCTGATGGCGAATTCTAATCTTGAAGCGAGTTTCGCGCTTAGATGCTTTCAGCGCTTATCTCAACCGAACATAGCTACCCAGCGGTGCCATTGGCATGACAACTGGTCCACCATAGGTTCGTTCACTCCGGTCCTCTCGTACTAAGAGCGAGCCTTCTCAAAATTCGTGCGCCTGCATAGGATAGAGACCGAACTGTCTCACGACGTTCTGAACCCAGCTCACGTACCGCTTTAATTGGCGAACAGCCAAACCCTTGGGACCTTCTCCAGCCCCAGGATGCGATGAGCCGACATCGAGGTGCCAAACCTCCCCGT
>JBBRHI010000151.1:0-6896 GCA_038222995.1 Bacteroidia bacterium
CTTTTAAAATTGGCGATAAAGACTACCATGTGTCCGCAGATCTTACGGGCCAGGCAAACTATCTGGGAGTCACCATTCAGGCTGATATTATAAAACAAAAACTTCCTGAAAATAATGGGGGTTACAAAGCCCTCAATAAAAATGGCGTTACCTACGGGAAATTTAATGAACGGATGTATACAGAACTTTCATCCGATAATCCCATAGATTTGTGCCGTTACCAGGTAGCTAATTGTTATATGGGAATGGCGGGTCTTATTAATTCCGGCGGAGCTTCCGACGGAGATAAAGACTTTGCGGAAGCCGTTCGTACAGCAGTTATTAATAAACGTGCAGGTGGCACAGGAATGATCTCGGGACGAAAGGCGTTTCAAAGGCCATTCTCCGATGGGGTAAGCCTTTTGCATGCCATACAGGATGTTTACCTTGAACACAAAATTGATGTAGCATAATAATCTTTTGACACTAAACTTATGAAAGAAAAAAAAACAAGCAAAGAAGAACTCGATCAACTTTCAATTAATACACTTCGCTTTCTTTCGGTAGACGCGGTAGAGAAAGCAAACAGCGGCCACCCAGGCTTACCTTTAGGCGCTGCACCAATGGCTTATACGCTTTGGACGAAATTCCTAAAACATAACCCCGTAAATCCGGAATGGGCTAACCGCGATCGGTTTGTACTTTCCGCCGGCCATGGCTCTATGCTTTTATACAGCTTGTTACACCTTACAGGATATGATTTATCACTCGATGATATAAAAAAATTTAGGCAATGGGGAAGTAAAGCACCCGGGCATCCTGAATTAGGCATTACCCCGGGAGTTGAAACAACTACAGGCCCGTTAGGACAAGGCTTTGCAAATGCAGTAGGAATGGCCATTTCAGAGGCTTACCTCGCGGCCCGATATAACAAATCCGGCTTTAAAATGATGGATCATCATACTTACGCATTGGTTAGCGACGGTGACCTCATGGAAGGTGTAGCTTCGGAAGCAGCGGCACTTGCCGGCCATTTAAAATTAGGTAAGCTTATTTACCTTTATGACAATAACCATATTACACTCGCATCCGCCACGCCTGTTACGTTTACCGAAAACCATGCTCAGCGTTTTAAAGCTTATGGCTGGCAAACCATAGAAGTTAAGAATGGCAATGATCCGCAAGCTATAGAAAAAGCCATTGAAGCTGCAAAACAGGAAACAGAAAGGCCTTCGCTCATTCTTGTCCGCACACACATTGGCTTTGGCTCACCTAAACAAGATAGTTGTGCCGCTCATGGTTCTCCATTAGGAAAGGACGCAGTAAAACGAACCAAAGAAAATTTAGGCTGGCCGTTGGAACCCGATTTTTATATTCCTCCAACGGCGTTAACTCATTTTCGTAAAGCCGTAAAAGACGGGGAAAAACTCGAAAAGGAGTGGGGAAATAAATTCTCATCTTATGAAAAGAAATTTCCCGAATTAGCTGCTGAGCTTCTGGAAGTTTTATCAGGTAAATTACCGAAAAAATGGGATTCGGAAATCCCTAAATTTCCGGCTGATGCCAAAGGAATGGCAAGCCGAGTAGCATCAGGAAAAATAATGCAGAGTTTTCATAAACACTTACCGGGTTTTATGGGCGGGTCTGCCGATTTAAATACGTCTACACATACAGAATTAAAGGACGAAGGCAATTTTGAAAATCCAAAAATGGCAGTGGGCGACTTACAAGGTTCGGCGGGCGGCGGATGGAGTTATGCCGGACGTAATCTGCAGTTTGGTGTACGCGAACATGCCATGGGTTCTATTTCCAATGGAATGGCAGCTCACGGAGGAATAATTCCTTTTACGGCTACGTTTCTAACGTTTTCGGATTACATGCGACCGGCCATACGATTGGCCGCCTTAATGCAGCTGAGGGTTATTTTTGTTTTCACACACGATAGCCTTGCTCTTGGTGAAGACGGCCCAACGCATCAACCTATTGAGCAATTGGCTAGTTTAAGGGCAATTCCCGGTTTGATTGTGATTCGTCCGGCAGATGCGAATGAAACCGCCATGGCCTGGCGTATGGCTATACAATCACAAAAAGCACCTGTAACACTTATTCTTTCACGACAGGATTTACCGACACTCGATCGTAAGCAGTATCATTCTGAAAAAGGCTTAAGTAAAGGAGCTTATATTTTAGAAGACGTCACTAAGGGCAACGCGGATATTATATTGATCGCTACAGGTTCTGAAGTACATTTAATA
Organism: Bacteroidia bacterium; assembly: GCA_038222995.1. Lineage (GTDB taxonomy): Bacteria > Bacteroidota > Bacteroidia > B-17B0 > Aurantibacillaceae > UBA4416. The sequence goes on from JBBRHI010000151.1 coordinate 2,235, forward strand.
GTTGAAGCTTCCGAAGAATTAAAAAAGAAAAATATTTCTGTCAGACTGGTATCCATGCCTAGTTGGGAATTGTTTGAACAACAACCGGAAGACTACAAAGAAAGTGTTTTTCCAAAAGCCATTACAGCCAGGTTGGCAGTAGAAGCAGGCGTTTCTCAAGGGTGGCATAAATACGTGGGCAACCAGGGAGCTGTTATTGGTGTGGATACTTTTGGAGCATCGGCTCCCGGTGATAAAGTGATGGAAGAATACGGATTTACAAAAGAAAATGTTTACAAACAGGCTATTGCTTTACTTAAAAAATAAAACATGGGAAGTACTGATTTAATACACCATAAAAATACAGGCAGTATTGGCATTGCGTCAGATCACGCCGGTTTTGAAATGAAAACGTATGTATCAAAACTACTGAAGGAGGCCGGGTTTGATGTAAAAGATTACGGAGCAAAGACTTTACAAAAAGACGATGACTATCCTGATTACGTCATTCCACTGTCGAGAGCTATTGCTGCAGGTGAATTAATTAAAGGAATTGCTATTTGCGGAAGCGGCGTTGGAGCTTGCATTACAGGTAATAAAGTGGCAGGCGTAAGAGCCTGTTTAATTCATGAAAAATTTTCCGCTAAACAAGGTGTAGAAGATGATGATATGAATTTGCTCTGCCTCGGTGCAAGAGTCATAAGTAATGAAATTGCCATGGAACTGATCCACATATTTCTTGCCGCTCAATTCAGTGGTTTAGAAAGACACGTCCGCAGGCTTGCAAAAGTAAAAGAACTGGAAACAAATTAATTTTTTTTGATGAAAATAGATTCAACAGCAGGCAAACCTGCGCAACAAGAGATACTCACAGATATACCAAAATTAATTACCGCGTATTATACCGAAAAACCCGATGTAGCCGTTGCTGCACAAAAAGTAGCATTTGGTACATCGGGCCATCGCGGATCTTCGTTTGATAATTCATTTAATGAAGATCACATTCTGGCAATTACACAGGCTATTTGTTTTTACAGAAAATTAAAGGCAATCAGCGGACCGTTATATATTGGATTTGATACGCATGCTCTTTCAGCTCCGGCTTTTGCAACCGCCATGGAAGTGCTGGCTGCCAACGGTGTTGAAACTATGATTGCCAAAGACGATGAATACACACCAACTCCGGTAATATCTTTTGCCATTTTAGATTATAATAAAAACAGGAAAGATGGTTTGGCAGACGGCATCGTCATTACACCTTCTCATAATCCGCCTACCGACGGTGGTTTCAAATATAATCCGCCGCTCGGCGGGCCGGCAGGAACAGACATTACTAAATGGATTGAGGCAAAAGCAAATGAACTTTTAAAAAATAAACTCTCCGAAGTTAAGCGCGTCTCATTCACTAAAACATTAAAATCCGGTACAACACATCGTTTCGATTTTTTAAATCTTTATATTCCTGAACTCGGAAAGATTATTGATATGGATCTTTTAAGAGATTCAAAAATAAAAATGGGAGTGGATCCTTTAGGCGGAGCCGGGGTAAATTATTGGCAGCCGATCGCAGACCATTATAAATTAGACTTAACAGTTGTGAGTAAAGTAGTGGACCCGACCTTTAGTTTTATGACGGTTGACTGGGATGGAAAAATTCGAATGGACCCATCTTCCCCTTATGCTATGCAGCGTTTAATAGACATGAAAGATCGCTTTGATATTTCGTTTGCATGCGATACAGATCATGATCGACATGGTATTGTTACAAAAAGCGCGGGTCTTTTAAATCCAAATCATTATTTATCGGTAGCTATTTTTTATTTGTTACAAAACAGGCCGCATTGGAATAAACATGCCGCCATAGGTAAAACAGTAGTGAGCAGCGCTATGATTGACCGCGTGACCGCAAAGCTTGGAAGGAAATTATACGAAGTGCCGGTAGGCTTTAAATGGTTTGTAGACGGCTTGCTGGATCATTCCTTATGCTTTGGCGGAGAAGAAAGTGCCGGCGCCTCTTTTTCAAGAAAAGACGGTAGTGTGTGGACTACTGACAAAGATGGATTTATTCCTTCATTGCTCTCTGCGGAAATAACCGCTAAAATGGAGAAAGACCCCGGGGAAATTTATGCTGAGCTTACCAAACAAATGGGTGAACCTTTTTACGATCGCATAGAAGCAAAAGCCACCGTAGACCAAAAAGAGAAATTAAAAAAACTCTCTCCCGATAAAATACAAGAGAAAAATATGGCCGGCGAAAAAATAATTTCTATTATTACAAACGCTCCCGGAAACAACGCATCGATAGATGGCTTAAAAGTTTCCACAGAGAATGGATGGTTTGCCGCACGCCCATCGGGTACAGAAGATATTTATAAAATTTATGCCGAAAGCTTTTTAAGCAAAGAGCATCTAAACAAAATAATTAACGAAGCGCAACAGATGGTAAACACTACTTTAGACGCTAAATAGGATTATGAAACTCATTCCTAAAGCTGATGAAATGATCTCTAATATGAGGTCTTTTTTTCAAACAAATAATTATAAACGTACGTATGTAAATGAGGAGCCTCTTCGTGCAGAGTTGTTAAGCAAAGAGCAAATGGAACGGTTTGGAAAAAATCTTGCCGCAAAACATGAGCTGAGCAAAAAACCTTCAAAAGACCATTTATTAAACCGCCTCGATGATAATCAGGCTATTCTATACGCTGTACACAAGCTTCTTACCGATGCGATCACAAGAAAATATCAAATTTCCCCGGCAGGAGAATGGCTGATGGATAATTTTTACTTGGTAGAAGAGCACGTTCGTATTGCCAAAACACATTTCCCGAAACACTACAGTGAAGATCTTCCACAACTTATAAATATTGAATCTACAGGGCTTACACGTATCTACGATATCGTCCTGAAAATTATTTCACATAGCGACGGTAAAATCGATTTGGATAGTTTAAGCAATTTTATTGATGCTTATCAATCAGTACATCCTTTGCAAATGGGCGAATTGTGGGCCATTCCCATTATGTTGCGTTTGGCCCTTATCGAAAATTTAAGAAGGGTTTCTGTACGTATTGCCATTGATCGCGTGGATAGCAACCTGGCAGATTACTGGGCTAAACAAATGATTGATACTGCCAATAAGGAGCCCAAAGACCTTATCTTGGTAATTGCTGATATGGCAAGATCGAACCCGCCAATGGTGAGCGCCTTTGTTTCTGAATTAACCCGGCAATTACGCGGTAAAGGGCCCGACCTTGGGCTCGCTTTAAATTGGATTGGCCAGCAGCTTTCAGAAAAAGGGTTGACTATCGTTGAAATGGTAGACACGGAAATACAAAAGCAGGCTGCTGATCAGGTTTCGATGAGTAACAGCGTTGGAAGTTTACGCTTTTTAGGAGCGTTGGATTGGCGTGACTTTGTGGAGAAACACAGTGTGGTGGAAAACAAATTACGTGAAGACAAGATCTATTCAATGATGAATTTTTCAACACGTGATCGCTACAGGCATGTGGTGGAACATCTTGCAAAAGAAAGTAATAAATCAGAATACGAAGTGGCTTCTTTAGCCATAGAATTATCGCGCAACTCTTTTGCGGAAGACCATGACCAACGAATAAACCACGTCGGTTATTTTTTAATAGATGAAGGTTTAAGACAAACTAAAACGTTAGTAGGGGTTCATGAATCAATTTTTGAAAAGTTGAACATCTTTACGAAGCGTCACGCCTTTGGTGCGTATTTATCTTTCATAAGTCTTATCACTCTTATCATTACGGCTCTTATTTTTATGCGTGCGGAAATGGACACGCAAAATAAGTGGCTTCTTATTTTTATTATACCACTAGGAATTTTATGCGGAAGTCAACTCGCTATTTCCATTGTCAACTTTTTTTCAACGCTTTGGGTAACACCGCATTTATTACCCCGTTTAAATTTTTCAAAAAAAATTCCGGAGCAATACAGCACTATGGTCATTGTACCGGTAATGCTAAGCAGCCATGAAGAAATTGAAAATTTGACGGATGCACTGGAAGTCAGGTTTCTTGCTAACCGTAATGAAAATTTACACTTTGGATTGCTTACTGATTTTTTAGATGCCTCATTGGAACATCTCCCCAACGATGAATTCCTTGTAAATTTCGCGAAACAAAAAATTGAAGACCTCAATAAAAAATACAAAGGAGATCATACCGATCTTTTTTTTCTGTTTCATCGTCCGCGTAAATGGAATCCCCGCGAAAATGTGTGGATGGGATATGAACGGAAACGCGGTAAGCTCGCAGAATTAAATGCTGTTTTAAGAGGTGATACAACCCATTACTTCTCTGTAATAACAGGCGACCCACTTGTTTTTCCAAAAATTAAATATGTGATTACCCTTGATGCAGATACACAATTACCTTTAGGCTCAGCCTGGAAATTAATTGGAACCATGGCGCATCCATTAAACAAGCCCTTATACGACGCGCAGAAAAAACGTGTCACCAAAGGCTATGGCATTTTACAACCACGTGTTACAGTAAGCCTGCCGGATGCAACCAGCTCCATTTACACACGTATGCATGGCAATGAACCCGGTATAGATCCATACACACGTGCTTCTTCAGACGTTTACCAGGATTTGTTTGGGGAAGGTTCTTTTATAGGAAAAGGAATTTACGATGTAGATATATTTAGAGAAGT
>JBBRHI010000152.1:0-6879 GCA_038222995.1 Bacteroidia bacterium
GTTTATTATAAAACAACTTTTACCTTAATCTTAAAACCTGTAAGTATGCTTCCCGATCAACACCGTAAAAACCTCAACAAATTAGTTATTGTGGCCGCGTTAGGCTATTTTGTTGACATTTACGACCTTTTACTATTCGGCGTTGAAAGAACACAAAGCTTAAATGAAATTTTACCTGAACAATTTCCGGGAACTTCCGCAGCCGTATTAAAATTATTAAACCCTTTATACGGTAAATTATTACTCAACTGGCAAATGGCCGGCATGATCATAGGCGGTATGTTTTGGGGCATTTTAGGAGATAAGAAAGGCCGCTTGTCTGTATTGTTCGGTTCTATCCTCACCTACTCCATTGCCAACTTATTAAACGGTATGGTGCACGGTACAGACTCCTATATGGTATTGCGCTTTGTTTCGGGCTTTGGCTTAGCAGGCGAATTAGGCGCGGGCATTACCCTTGTAAGTGAAAGCATGAGCAAGGAAAAGCGCGGCTACGGAACCATGATCGTGGCAACGGTGGGCGTGTTTGGAGCCGTGGTGGCAGGCTTTATGGGCGATGTGATCACAAACTGGCGCCATTCTTTTTATTTAGGCGGTGCTATGGGCTTAGCATTACTGGTATTACGAATAGGCATTTTTGAATCGGGTATGTTTGCCCATGTTAAAAAAGAAAAAGACATTGTGCGCGGAAACATGTTGCAGCTTTTTTCTAACGTATACAATCTTAAAAAATACTTATGCATTATTTTTGTAACAGTTCCTGTATGGTATGTTATGGGAACGTTGGTATTATTCTCACCCGAACTGAGCGAGAGCCTTGGCTTAAAAGCGGGATCCATTTCGGCCGGTAAATCCATTATGTTTGCTTATGCCGGCATAACGGTTGGCGATGTTGCCTCCGGGCTTATCAGCCAAATGCTTAAATCGCGTAAAAAAGCGCTTGCCTTATTTCTATCGTTAACCGCCTTAGGCGTTATTTTATATTTTGTTTTGGGTAAGAATGCCTCTGTTGCTACGTTTTACGGTATTATTTTATTTATAGGTTTTGCTACAGGCTACTGGGCTGTATTTATAAGCACCGCTTCCGAATTATTCGGCACTAACATCAGGGCTACAGCTACTACTACGGTACCTAATTTTGTAAGAGGCTCAACCATCTTAATTTCTCTGCTGCTTAACCTTATTGTTTCCGTGTTTAGTGTCGATAAATTATTAGCTACCCAAATTACGGGGGCTATTATTATCGGCATAGGGTTTTTAGCACTTTATTATTTAGAAGAAACCTTTCATAAAGACTTGAATTATGTCGAATAACAAACGCACCGTAGTTATAGGAGCATCTCCTAACGCGGACCGATACAGCAACCGCGCTACCCTGAGTTTGCAAAAGCACGAGCATACGGTATTTCCTGTAGGCTTACGCAAAGGCACCATAAACGGCATTGATATTATTACCGATAAACCCGCGCTGGAAGATATTGATACTGTTACCATTTATGTAGGGCAAGCAAATCAACCTTTTTGGTATGATTATATTTTATCGTTAAAGCCTAAGCGTATTATTTTTAACCCCGGCGCTGAAAATGGCGTGTTCGAAAAAATGGCAAGCGATAAAGGCATACAGGTAGAGGAAGCCTGTACCCTAGTGCTGTTATCCATTAATCAATACTAATGCGTACTGCCATTCCTAATACTAAATTTCCACAAATGTTATGATCCGGTTTATCACAAAAACATTTTCGGAACTGAGTACTGCTGAGTTGTATCAACTTCTTAAATTGAGGGCCGAAGTATTTGTGGTAGAACAAAACTGTGCGTATTTAGACATGGACGATAAAGACTTTGATTCTTTTCACGTATTGGGTTACGATACCGATGTGCTTGCTGCTTATTGCCGTTTAGTGCCGGCCGGTGTTTCTTATAAAGAACCGTCGATAGGCCGTGTGGTAACAAGCCCGTTGTTTCGCAACCTGGGCTACGGCAAACAGCTTATGAATTATAGTATTCCTTCCATTAAAAATAAGTTCAATACAAAAAACATTGTGATCTCCGCACAGCAATACTTGGAAGTATTTTATACAGAACTCGGTTTTGCTGCGGAAGGAACCATGTATTTAGAGGATGAAATTCCTCACATAAAAATGAGGCATTTACACTAACAAACCCTTATCTTCATATAATAAATTTTAACTGTTACATTTATGAAACTACTCCTTATACTTTTCCTGTTTTTTATAAGTTCAAATATAAAGGCACAGGATTACCTTGATAAAATTGCGCAACAAACCTGCGATTGTACTACTAAATTATCCGACACCTTAAAAACCGAACAAATGTATATGGAACTTGGCGTGTGTATGATAAGAGCTTCGGAGCCTTATAAAAAGCAATTAAGGAAAGACCACGGTATTGATTTCGATAACATTGATAAAGAAGCCGAAAAACTGGGGAAGCTTGTAGGGATTAGGATGGCAACCATTTGCCCGGACGCGTTAATTAAAATGACAAACCGTACCAACGAAAAAAAACCGGTAAAAGTCGCTGAAACGGAGCTGTTTACGGGACGCGTTACTAAAATAGAAAAAGATTATTTTGTGGTGTTTTCGGTAAATGATAATGCCGGTAAATCCCTTAAGTTTTATTGGTTAACCAATGCCGAGTCGAACATTGAACTTATTAATAAATACGATGCGTTATTTGATAAGGACGTAAAAGTAAACTACCGCGTTACCGGTTTATTTGATCCTAAGGTGGGCGATTACCGAAACTTTAATGTGATTGAAAAGATTGAGCAGCTGAGTCGTTAAGGTATTTTTAAACCACATAGGCATATAGAAAGAAACAAGGCTTGTTGTGAGGCTAATATAAAATTTATGAATATCGTCTATGTTTCTATGTAGTTTATAAAACTGCTCAATTCTGCAAAAATATCTGAAAATATTACGAATATATTAAGAGACTATAAGCTTTGATGTTATGTTTCTCTTAAGTCAAATAATCCCTTCTGTCTCTTCCATCTCTCCAACCCTTCTGTCCCTTTGTCTTTTAAATTCTTCTTTCTTAAACCTAAAAGGTTTTGCAGACTCTCATACCTGCAAAACCCCTTGGCAACAAACAAAATAATAAAAATTAACAAAAACTCTTTGCGAAATTACTATCTTATGTAGTATATTCGTGCTACAATTCATAGCAATTCAGAAATCATGAGCAAAGTTTTTAGTAATCTCAAATACCTGCGCACGCAAAAAGGCTTGTCGCAGGAACAGTTGGCAGACAACTTAGGTATTACCCGTTCACGCCTCGGCGCTTACGAAGAAAACCGTAACGAACCATCCATTGACCTCTTGATCGCTATTTCCGATTTTTTCCATGTGGCGGTTGATGCCTTGGTAAGAGGTGATCTTACTAAAACAACCCTCGACGGCTTAATGAAGATCGGGAAGAACCGTATGTTATTTCCTGTATTAATTGATGATGACGGAAGAGATATGGTAGAACTTGTTCCACTAAAAGCCAGCGCCGGTTATTTAAAAGGCTATGCCGATCCGGAATATATGGAGCGCTTACCGCGTATGAAACTCCCGTTTTTGCCTACGGGCAAGCACAGGGCTTTTCCTATTAAGGGAGACAGTATGCCGCCTATTAAAGAAGGCTCGTTTGTGGTGGCAAAATACCTGGATCGCATTGAAGATGTGAAAAACGGGCATACCTATATTGTAGTTACTAAAGACGACGGCTTATCTTATAAACGTATTTTTGACCTCAACGTTAAAAAAGGATTTATGGAATGCCACTCTGATAATAAAATGTACCAGCCCTATAAAGTAAATTTAAAAGACGTGCTTGAAATGTGGGAGTACACTTGCTGCATTAACATGACCGATTATAAAGAAGAGGAATTAAATGTGGGAAGTATTATGAGTATGCTCCGCAACCTGCAGGTAGAAATGGAAGTGATAAAAAAACAAGGCGTTAAAAAGGTGAATTAATTTTATTGCCACTCTTCGACTCCGCTCAGAGTGACATCGAACACTTAGTCACACTGAGCGTAGTCGAAATCACCCTGAACTTATTTCAGGGTCTCTCGAAACTTTGAGATCAGAAGAGATGCTGAAACAAGTTCAGCATGACCGTAGAATGTCAGGCTGAGCGGAGTCGATGCTATTGTCAGGCTGAGCGGAGTCGAAGCCCCCCCACCCTTATTTTAATTAACTTATAATATGAGACTATTTAATTATTTTGTATACATCGTAAAATGTTCCGATGATTCATACTATACGGGAATTACAAATAATGTTGACAGAAGGGTGTACGAACATAATAACTCTATTGATGAGTCTTCTTATACATTTCACAAAAGGCCTGTATTGCTTGTTTTCCATGAAGCGTTTAAAGATGTGAATCAGGCAATTAGTTTTGAAAAACAAATTAAAGGTTGGACAAGAAAAAAGAAAGAAGCTCTTATAGATAATAATTGGGATAAGCTCAAAGAATTGGCAATTTGTAAAAACTTAACGTCGCATTTGAATTATCGTAAGCCCTTCGACTCCGCTCAGGGTGACAAAAACAATTACTCCGATCAAAGTGACACTATAATTAACTCCGATCAGTTTAACTCTATTACTATGCAGGCTCAGGGTGACACTATAATTTAACTCCGATCAGCTTAACTCTATTACTACGCAGGCTCAGGGTGACACTATAATTAACTCGGCCCAAGGTTACATAACTAATGTATAACGATCTACTACATGGCGGATACTGCTTTTAATTCAATGCGTTTTAATCTGTGCCATCCGTGTTCTATTATTCTTCACTGCGCTACCGGGATGACACTATCATTAATTCAGCCTAGGATAATAGCGTAATTAGCGGCTTATGTTGACGATGAATTAATCGAATAAAGGGTACCAAAAATCGACTCGTTAAGAGAAAAATATATCAGGATTTTGATTAGACTATTTTAAACAACTACTGCTGCACAATAATATAACCTTGTTCAGCACTCTCGGTTGAATGGTAGTTACAGTAAAAACTGAACTGCCCTACTTTTGAAAACGTATACGTGTACGAATTACCGCTGGTAATTTTACCGCTGTCAAACAAGCCGTTAATGTTAGTAGCTGAGTGGTTCGCGTTATCCTTATTGGTAAACGTAACCGTAGTACCTACTTTTACCACCAGTTGCGAAGGGTTAAATAATTTATACTCCAACCACACTTCGTTAGGGCCGCGTGTGCCTGTTGGTTTTTTACTGCAGGTTGTAAAAAGTAAAGTGGAGCCAAGCAGGCAAAAAGCATAAAACAGTTTCATGATGGTAATGTTAAGATATATAAATGTACAAAATAAACATTTATAAGTCCAACTGCCCGGGCTTATAAAGATGTTAAGACCCGGTTTGTTAGTTAAAAAACGTAAAATAGGTTCCGGGGTATTGCTATACACTCTAATTTAGGAGTATATTCCCTATTATTAAACCTTATGAAAAAACTCTTTTCTTCAAAACTATTCCGTGCTGTATGGTCGATCGGCTTAGCTGCCTTTTTGTTTTACGTGTGCCCGCCTTGTTTCAGCAAAACAACCATTGGTATTGTATTGGCCATATTGGTGGTATTGGTGAACGGTTCGGGGTTTATCAGCAAATTTGCCATTGTAACCCACATTGCCCGTTTTTTGGTAGGAGGTTTATTTATTTTTTCAGGCTTTATAAAAGCCAACGATCCCTTGGGCTTTAGCTATAAGCTGAAAGAGTATTTTGAAGTATTTAAAGCGGATTCGGGCTTATCTATTTTTGAAAGTATTGCCCATATTGCACTGCCCCTGGCTATTTTATTATGCGTAAGCGAAATAGCCCTTGGCTTTATGTTATTGGTGGGCTACAAAGCCCGCTTAACACTGGGCTTACTGTTTGCACAGATTGCCTTTTTTACGTTTCTTACATTTTACTCGGCCTGTTATAATAAAGTAACGACGTGTGGGTGCTTCGGCGATTTTTTAGTATTAAAACCATGGACCAGCTTTTGGAAAGATGTAGTATTATTGATCCTTATTACCTTACTCATTTCGGGAAGAGATAATATTACCGAATTATTTTCGCCGCTCATTACCACCTCCTTAACCCTTATTGCTATTGTTTTATCGTTCGTATTCCCTATTTACGCGTACCGTAATTTGCCGCCGTTAGATTTTAGAGCTTACAAAATCGGCGATAACATTAAAGAGAATATGAAAGCAGGGGCCGATTATAAACCGGCTGAATATGAATCGGGCTTTATTTATGAAAATTTAAAAACCGGTGAGCAAAAACATTTCGACATGAAAAATTATCCGTGGCAGGATACTTTGAATTGGAAATGGGTGGCTACCGATAATATTTTATTGCACGATGCGGTACATCCGCCAAAAATTGTAGACTTCTCTATTACGTCGTTAGACGGGCAGGATATTAAAGACAGTGTGCTGAATGTAAAAAACTATATGTTTTTACTGATCTGCTGGGACATTAATGAAACTGATGATAATACAACGCTGCATGCTAAAATAAATGATCTTTATAAGTTGGCTTCCGACGATAAAATAGGCATGCTGGCCTTAACACAAAGCGATGCTAAATTAATTGACAATTATAAGCATGCGCACCAAGCCTTGTACGATTTTGCCAACGCCGACGGGGTTGTTTTAAAAACGATGATCCGTTCCAACCCAGGGCTTATCTTAATAAAAGACGGTACCATTATTATGAACTGGCACCATAACAACTTTCCTACTTACAGCGAGGTGAAGCAAAAATACATGAAGTAATTGCCGTGTAATAAATACAACCGGTTATTTAAAAAACAGAATTTGAAAACGATCAGGTGTGTATTAACATTTTACAAA
>JBBRHI010000153.1:0-6821 GCA_038222995.1 Bacteroidia bacterium
ATTTTTTTCATCATGGGTATAAACCGTAAAGGATATATTAAGCAACCTTGCACAAAAATAATATTTTAAATTTAATCCCGTATTTAAGTCCCGATAAATTGGGGGCTATTCCGCCATTTTTAGTTAAAAACTCTTGGGGGCAATAGGTTCTTCAGTCTTTGAAGCTATATGCCAAGCTTTATTAAAAGAAAAAGGTTGGTGAGACATCTCACCAACCTTTTGTAAATTAATTTATAGAATAGATTACTTAACTACTGATAATTTTTTAGTTATGGAGCCTGTTTTAGTGGCAATAACAACATTGTAAATACCTGAAGCAAAGTTTCTGGTATCGATCGTTAATATGTTAGACCCTACTTGCATAGAAGCAGCTTTTTGATAAACTACCTGCCCTACATTGTTTACAACATTAACAGTCACATCCGACTGATCCACTAAGGTAACGTTAAGAGATGTTGCGTTATCTGTTGGGTTAGGATACATATCAACTGATGACAAATTTTTGTCAGCTTCATGAATTCCGGCCGGAGAAGCAGTTAAAGTGGTTGTATTAGCGTTGTAAACGATTTGGTTATTAGCATCTATTAATAACGCATGAACGTGCATATTGCTTGCAGTATAAGCTGTAGGTACAGTATAACTGAATACGGACGAAGTATATGTTTGACCTGCAGTTAAAGTGCTTGGTAAGCTGTTTGCCTGGCCTGTAAATCCGCCTAAAATAACACGGGCTACAAAATCGTAAACCATACTTGCAGCAGGAACATAAACCGGTTCTGTTTGGAAGTTATGGCCTGCGCCTACTAACGGTATGTTTTGTGATGCTGAGCTGTAGTAATTATGCTGTGAATAACCTGACGCTGTGCCTGTAACGCCGTCTTCAGTAAATACAACAGCAATACGGTAATCGTTAGTAGCGTTATTATTTGCAAAGCTTGAAGAGAAATGCGTATTAACCACAACATTAGCAACTCTTGTAGCTGTGTTGTATGTTGGCGTAACAGTAATGTCAGCTAAACTGAAATCATTGATGTGTGCCGCATAAGTTGTAAACATATCTCCCGGATCGCCGATATCAACTGATCTGTCGCATAGTACAGTCGGGTATCCTGAAATTAAAGTTCCCACACCGTTATCATAAATAGTATTTGTCATAGGATCGCTGCTGCTGTTATGTACTGCAATTAATGACGTGGTGTTAGGGTGCACTGTTTTCATAGAATCCATATAAACTGCGCCTCTTACACACCATCCGCACCATGTTCCTGTACCTTCTTCAAATACAACTCTGTGGTTTGGCACAAATGAATATCCTTTAACAGATGTTCTTAATGTATCGTTAGTATGTGTAGCATCGCTTACAAGGTCAGCCCATACTTTTATTTTTGATTCAACAGCTGTTGCAATTGTAAACGGTGTAGCAATACTAAAAGCGTATGTTTGGCCATACCCCAGGTTAAGGCCTGTAAAGTTGCTGCTTAAAGTGGATGTTCCGTCTGTATATTTTGCAGCGAAAGCTGTTATTGTAGTGTAACCGTTATTGGTTACAACGCCTGAAATGGTTTTGGTTGACCCGATAGCACCCCAAACACTTTGTCCTATTGGAGCAATAGAGGTTAGTTTAATATCATTTGCAGCAGGAACAATTAAAGAAACGTTATCTAACCATAATAAATCCATATCATTAGAGTTATTGATAAACGCTATGCGCACCGTTTGGCCTGCATAAGCGTTTAAGTTTACGCTTCTTGAATTCCACGTAGAGCTTTCCGCCGAAACCGTTAAAAGCGTTGTTGAAAAACTTGCAACCGTTGTTCCTGTTGTGGAAATCTTAACTAAATAACCATCCTGAAAACTTGCATCAGGTGCATTGGCTTCCCAAGTAATTACCCCGTTTGCAGGGACTGTAAATGACGGCGTAATTAGCCAGTCGTTAGATATACCTGCCGGTGTATAATAGGATGTACTTGCAGCTACTTTAGCATGAGCTGCATTTGCAGGGTCTGAAGAGCCTGATAAATCTACAGTTACCCATGCGTTCGTTCCAAAAGAATAAGAAGAAACAGCTGATGCAACGGTTAAGCCGTCTACATTGTTTTGAAGCCAGCTTGCAGGTAATCCCGGAGCCGTTGCTGAACTAAAGTTTTGCGTAAAGGTTTGCGCCTGAACGAAACTTGCAGTTAATATTGATAATGCGAGTAATTGTTTTTTCATGGTTATTTGTGTTTGTTTATGGTTATTAGTTATTTAGAAATTGTTAATTTTTTTGTAACGCGTTGGTTTCCTTGATTAACAGTAATAAAATATAAACCTGTAGGTAAGTTGTCAGAATCCAATGAAACAACATTTTTTCCTGTTTCCAAGTCGATAAATTTAGTGGATACTATTGAGCCCAAAGAATTAATAACCGTAAGCTCTACATTTGAAATGTTTTTATTTACAGACATAGAAATGAAGCTTTTGGAGGAACTCGGGTTAGGATATACTTCAGAAACAGATGTAAACAATGAAGAAAGGTTTTTTACAGATACGCTCCCGTTATATTTAAGCGTAAAGCCAACGGCATCTGTTGTATTAGACGAAATATATACCTTATAAGAAATTTGTGACATGCCCACTACACTTGCTTCCAAAAGATCGGCTGCTAAAATGGACGTAGCATTTGGCGCTAAAACAACTGTTGCAGAAAAAGTAGTGGGAGGGTAACACGTTGTTCCCGTACAAAATGAACTCTCCGCCATGTCCGAACTGTTAACCGTGTTAACGACATCATTCATCATCTTAACCACAAACGTTTGAGTAGATGTACTGATGTTTTTGATTTGAAACGTATTGGCAGTTTGAGCGCCCGCAGCCGTAGTATTCGTAATAACTGCGTTATTCGCTACAATTGTGTTATTGTTAGTCTGATCCTTTATCTCAACACTCTGAGCCTGAACCGCTGTATAAACTGAAAATAAAGCAAATGAAAGTAAGTAGATTTTTTTCATATTAATAGGGTATTATTTAATTATTAAATTATTCCTTACACAATATTAACAAAACACCATTCTAAAACCTAATATATAGTGGAATAAAAATGGTATTCCTAAAACAATTTAACATCTAATTTTTTTAGGCGTATTACTTCTTGTAAAAGTTCATTTCATCTATATACTCCCACACAGCAAGGGGCACAAAAAAAGAAACATCCTTTTTAAGTTTTAAAGCTTTACGGATAAAAGTGGATGAAATATCCATTAAAGGGGAATCCGTCATAACCACGTTCGGATGGCTTAGCAGTTCAGTTTTTTCACAATCGGGCCTTGGATACACAAATAATTTATGGTGTTGTAAAATGTATTCGTAATTTCTCCATTTACTAAACGATACTAAATTATCTTCTCCTATAATTAAAGAAAACGTATGAACCGGGTATTTCTCCGTTAAATGTGCTAATGTATTTACGGTATACGACGGTTGAGGAAGACCAAATTCTATATTACTGCTTTTCATGGCGGGATGATCGCCTATAGCGGCATTAACCATATGCAAGCGCTGATTTTGATGAAGCAACGAGGCTTTATCTTTTAAAGGATTGTGCGGAGAAACCACAAACCATACCTGCTCTAACTCCGTAAAAGAGGCCATGTAATTTGCCAGTGCCATGTGGCCTATATGAACAGGGTTAAAAGAGCCGAAAAACAAACCGATATGCATATAACAAATTTATCATTTTATCGCATAACTTATTCCCGAATTATGTTTTGAAAGTATAATGACTGCTCTCCGAAAAAACCTTTAAATTAGCATGTGTTTTTTAAAGATATTATAGGACAACAAGAAGTAAAAGAAAAACTTTTACATATGCTTAAGGACAGTCGCGTACCGCATGCGCTTTTGTTTTCGGGGCCTGAAGGAAGCGGTAATTTACCCGCGGCGTTTGCTTTTATACAATATATATTTTGCACCGATAAACAGGAAAGTGATTCGTGCGGAACATGCCCCTCGTGCTTAAAAACTGCCAAGCTTGCTCACCCCGATCTGCATTTAGTGTTTCCGATTTCGAAAAGCAAACATGTAAAAACGAGCAACGATCTTGTAAAGGACTTCAGGGAAACCTTTTTGGAAACACCCTACATGTCTTTAAATGATTGGTTCAGCAGCCTGAGTTCTGAAAATAAACAACCGATCATTCCGGCCGATGAAGCCAATGATATTCTTAAAAAATTGTCTTACACCAGTTATGAAGGCGGTTATAAAGTAATGGTAATATGGCAGCCGGAAAAAATGAATACCGAATCGGCTAACAAGCTGCTTAAAATATTGGAAGAGCCGCCCGAAAAAACAGTGTTTGTGCTGGTATGTAACAGTCCTGAACAATTATTAGCTACAATTATTTCCCGTGTGCAACAAATTGCTTTTTACAAACTTACGCCCGAAGAAATTAGCGCCGGTTTAGTGCAGCAATTTCAATGCGACCCTACAGCGGCAAAACAAGCAGCTATCCTCAGCGACGGGAGTTACAGGGAAGCTCAATTACTATTGCAGCATACCGACGGAGGAGCAAATTACTTACAAAACTTTAGAACGTTTATGCTTATTGCTTTAAAGTTTGATGCGCCTAAAGCCGTTAATTGGGTAGATGAAAATGCGCGCACAGGAAGAGAAAAACAAAAACAATTTTTGCAATACGGACTCGAAATTTTCAGGGATTGCTTAATGCTTAATTTTGGAAGCGCCGAATTGGTAAGGCATTCGGGTGAAGAGAAAGAATTTATTTCTAAGTTCTCGCGTTTTATTCATCAACGCAATTACGAAAAGCTTTTAGAGGAATTTAATTCTTCTTTTTATTACATTGAACGAAATGCAAATCCTAAAATATTATTTATGGATCTGATCATGAAAACAAATGAGTTGTTAAATTTGCCCGCGTAGCCTATCCTAAAGGTTCGCCTTTCACTAACTCAGGCTCCACAAATTCTTTTTCCGCTTTGGAGATTACAATTGTAGCCACACCATTGCCAATAATATTAGTAATAGCCCTTGCTTCGCTCATAAATTTATCCACCCCCAGTAAAAATGCCAGGCCCTCTACCGGTATTTTATGTAAAGCCGTAAGCGTAGAGGCCAGAACTATAAAGCCGCTTCCCGTAACGCCTGCGGCCCCTTTTGAGGTGATCATTAAAATACCGATAATACTTAATAATTCCATAAATGAAAGATCAACTTTATATAGCTGCGCAATAAAAATAACAGACATGGATAAATAAATAGAAGTGCCGTCTAAATTAAAAGAGTAACCTGTGGGCACTACCAAACCTACAACCGATTTACTGCAACCCATTTTTTCGAGTTTTTTCATTAAAGAAGGCATGGCGGGCTCTGAAGACGAAGTACCCAATACAATTAATAATTCTTCTTTAATGGATTTTAAGAAATTCCAGATACTTAGTTTATAATAACGCATTACAGAGCCTAAAATCACAAACACAAACAAGGCCATGGTTACATAAACGCACAGCATTAATTTACCTAAAGGCAATAAGGTTTGCAACCCGAACTTTCCCACGGCAAATGCCATTCCGCCAAAGGCTCCGAGGGGTGCAAGGTACATGACATAGCGTAACGCTAAAAAAACATAGTGCGAAATTTTTTCTAAAGGCTTAATGAATGTGATTTTATTTTTTAAGTTACTAAGAATTATCCCCGTTATAATTCCGGCTACCAATACCTGAAGCGTAAAATTTGACAGAAAGAAATTGATCCAGCTGAACTTATCGTTAGCATGTTGAGTATACTGAGAGGCGTCCTTTACTGTAAGGCCGGCCATATCAATACTTCCGGGTTTTATTATGTAAGCGATCAACACGCCTATGCTTAACGCAAGGGTTGATGCAATTTCAAAATACAGTAACGCCTTTACGCCTACCCTGCCTACTTTTTTTAAGCTGTCAATTCCTACAATGCCTAATACAATGGTTAAAAAAATAATGGGCCCTATAAACAGCTTGATTATATTGATAAATGTTTTGCCGATAATTTCCATTTTTACCGCAACCCCCGGGTAAAAATGCCCGAGCAATACTCCGGCTATAATGGCTACCAATACTTGGAAAGCGAGGTTAGTGACTATTTTTTTTAATCTCAATTCTTTGCTTATTAAACAATATTAAGGTATTTTTATTTTGTATCAAAATTGGCACAAACTCTTCTCTAATAAATTTACCGTATGAATTATCCTTATCAACTTACCACACTCGAAGCCTATAAAGCTGCATACGAACAAAGCGTAGAACAACCAGAACGTTTTTGGGCATCCATTGCCGAAAATTTTACCTGGCACAAAAAATGGGATAAGGTGCTAGAGTGGAATTTTAAAACTGCCGAAACAAAATGGTTTATCGGCGGTAAACTAAATATTACCGAAAACTGCATAGACAGGCACTTAGAGAAGCACGGCGACACGCCCGCCATTGTTTGGGAAGCCAACGATCCTCAGGAAAAAAACATTACTATAACCTATAAAGAGCTTCATGTAAGGGTTTGCCAAATGGCACATGTTTTAAAAAACAACGGTGTAAAAAAAGGGGACCGTGTATGTATTTATATGGGCATGACTCCCGAGTTAGCCATCTCTACACTGGCATGTGCACGCATCGGCGCTATTCATTCGGTTATTTTCGGGGGCTTTTCTGCACAGGCTATAGCAGACAGGTTACAGGATGCCAATGCAGAATATATGATTACAAGCGATGGGGCGTACCGCGCCGCTAAAGATATTCTTTTAAAAGCAGTAGTAGATGAAGCGTTAGTAACTTGCTCTTTTGTAAAAAAAGTAA
>JBBRHI010000154.1:0-6792 GCA_038222995.1 Bacteroidia bacterium
AAGCGTAAGGTGTCGGCACCGTATTTTTCAGCTATATCATCAGGTGTTATAACATTGTATTTTGATTTAGACATTTTCTCAACTATTTCTTCCAATTGAAGGAATTCTTCATTAGTCTTCGAATCTCTTTCCCATATAACATCATTTTCGAAATCAGTTTTATTTTCGAATGATAATTTAATTCTAGCATCTTCAATAAACATTTTTATAAACTGTGGCTTATAAATTCGATCTCCTTCAGTATATTGAATAGGAATATTATATTTTGCATCATAAATCTGCTTGATATATTTCAAATTATCTAAAGTAATTTCATCACCACTTTTACTAGAAATAAAGAGCCTTCTATCCTTTTCTACAGGGGCGTTTTCTATAGCATAATCTTTTACTGTCATAATTTTAGAAACCCCTTGTATCATCCCTTGATTGATCAGCTTCTTAGCAGGTTCCTCAATGGCAATACAACCAAGGTCCTTTAAAATTTTTGTCCAGAAACGCACGTATAATAAATGACCTGTGGCGTGTTCGCTACCGCCAATATAAAGATCAACTTGTTTCCAGTAATCCATTAATTTTTTATCGGCAAATACTGCATCGTTATGCGCATCCATGTATCGTAAAAAATACCAAGAGCTTCCTGCCCAACCGGGCATGGTAGAGAATTCGTAATCGTATTTACCGTCTTTTTTCCAAGTTGAGGCAGCACGCGCCAATGGCGGTTCTCCGTCTTCCGTCGGTAAATATTTATCCACTTCCGGTAATATTAAAGGCAATTCGTTTTCTTCCAATACATACGGAATATCATTTTTGTAATATACCGGGATCGGTTCTCCCCAATAACGCTGACGACCAAACACGGCATCACGCAAACGGAAATTTATTTTTCCTTTTCCTAAATTTCTTTTTTCAATCTCTGCGATCGCTTTTTTAACGGCGTCTTTTACATCCAACCCGTTTAAAAAATCGGAATTAATTAGTTCCCCTTCTTTGGCATCGTACGACCCTTCGACTCCGCTCAGGGTGACGTCGGTAGTGGCCCTTACCACTTCTAAAATTGGTAAGCCAAAGTGTTTCGCAAAAGCATAGTCTCTCGAATCATGAGCGGGAACAGCCATAACGGCCCCTGTACCATAACCGACCAAAACATAATCGCCGATCCAAATTGGAATTTGTTTTCCTGTAAACGGATGCTCTACATACGAGCCCGTAAACACACCGGTTATTTTTGTGATCTCTGCCTGGCGTTCACGTTCACTCCTATTCTTCGTTTGAATAACATACGCTTCAACCGCTGCTTTTTGTTCGGGTGTGGTTAAAGAAGAAACCAATTCATGTTCAGGCGCAAGCGTTACAAAGGAAACGCCGAATACAGTGTCAGGTCGGGTTGTGAAAACTTCGATGTATTGTTGAGATCCTGAAACAAGTTCAGCATGACCTGAGATCTTAAATTTCAAACTTGAGCCTTCACTTTTTCCGATCCAGTTACGTTGCGCTTCTTTTAAACTTTCAGTCCAATCCAATGCATCCAATCCTTCCAATAAACGTAGTGCATATTTTGTAATACGCATGCTCCATTGTTTCATCATTTTGCGTTCAACAGGATGGCCGCCGCGCTCACTAACACCGTCTTTAATTTCATCGTTCGCTAAAACCGTTCCCAGTGCAGGACACCAGTTCACAAACGATTCACCTAAATACGCCAAACGAAAATTCATTAAAATATCGCTTTGCTGTTTCTCATCAAATTTTTTCCATTCTTCGGAAGTAAAAGCAGGAACATCTTTTTCAATATCGCCTGTCAATATATCATGGCCAATTCCTTTACAGCCTTCTGTTTCAAAAATTGTAATTAAATTTTTAATATTTTCTGCTTTGTCAGTTCTTGGATTATACCATGAATTAAAAATTTGAATAAAGATCCACTGTGTCCATTTATAATAGTTAGGATCTGAGGTTCTTACTTCCCTATCCCAGTCAAATGAAAATCCTATTTTATCCAGTTGCTCACGGTAGCGCGCAATGTTTTGTTCAGTCGTAATTTTCGGGTGTTGCCCGGTTTGAATGGCGTATTGTTCTGCCGGTAAACCAAAGCTGTCGTAACCCATAGGGTGCAATACATTGAAGCCTTTATGACGTTTAAAACGCGCTACGATATCAGAAGCAATATATCCTAAAGGATGGCCAACGTGTAAGCCGGCGCCGGAAGGGTAAGGAAACATATCAAGCACATAATATTTTTCTTTAATCGAATTGTTTTGTGCTGCAAAGGTTTTATGATCTTTCCAAAATTGTTGCCACTCTTCTTCTATCTTCTTAAAGTTGTATTCCATGTTTCATTGAATTTACGAGGTGTAAAGATAGGATTTACAGACAAAGCCGCAAGGGTTTTGGAGTTGGAAGTAATGGATTAATTGGACGTTATAGAGAATCTTTTTGGGCGTGACCCTCCTATCGTCGGGTCGGGCTGTCACTGCAATCTTTTACTCCACTACGTTTCGTAAAAGGATTTCCGCTTGCATCCCTCACGCAAATTTTACAAATTCAGAGTTAATTTTCATTCAGGGATTATACTGCGTGAGGGATTGAAATGAAAATCCTTTTTGCCTGTCTCTTGCAAAAAGATTGTAATGGAAAGCCCGACGGCGGCTGTTCCTTGCGCCGGCACGCCCCTTTATTATCCTTTTTTAGAAGCAGAACAATAGCCACAATATCTTTTAATACTTAATTCCGGAAACACCAATGTTTTCAATAGGATGCCAGGTTGTTTTTATCTCCTGCAAATCTGTGATATAATAAGGCCCTTGTTCTTTTTCATCAGCCCAATTTTTATTCCAGGTAAACACACGTTTTACATTTAAGGAAGCATTTTCCCCGATCGTTTTATTAAAGTCTTTTTCAGAATTACAATTGATAACGGCATTTACATCCATGTGAGACGAAAAATGCGCGTGTAACTCTTTCCGGTTTCCGGTGACAATATTTACAACACCTCCCGGAACATCACTCGTAGCAATAACCTCAGCAAACGTAATGGAACAGGTAGGTTTCGTTTCTGATGCCAACACAATACATGTATTACCACCTGCAATGCAGGGAGCAATAACAGAAACCAATCCTAATAAAGCAGTTGATTCATCTGCCATAATAGCAACCACGCCCATCGGTTCAGGAACCGAAAAATTAAAATGTGATGTGGCAACAGGATTTACTGAACTGAATAGTTGTTGGTATTTATCGCACCAGCCGGCGTAGTAAACTAAGCGATCAATGCTTTGCTCAATTTCTTTTTTGGCTGCTGTTACTGTATATCCCAATTGCTTTAACTCTTCTAAAAACTGCTCTTTACGGCCTTCCAGCATTTCTGCTATACGGTATAAAATTTGTCCGCGGTTAAATGCTGCCTTTCCGCTCCATCCACTAAACGCGCCACG
Source organism: Bacteroidia bacterium (assembly GCA_038222995.1). Lineage (GTDB taxonomy): Bacteria > Bacteroidota > Bacteroidia > B-17B0 > Aurantibacillaceae > UBA4416. The sequence continues at coordinate 3,432 of JBBRHI010000154.1, forward strand.
AGCCGCTATAACAGAGTTTCTGAAATCTTTACGCGATGATAAACTAACGTTTACGGTCATGTTGTTCTTTAATTTTAAAGGGTAATAGCGGCCGCTTTCCGTGCGAGGAAATTGTCCGCCGATAAATAGTTTGTATGTTTTTAAAATTTCTATTCTGTCCATTGTTGTTTCGTTAAACCCGTTCGGTTTCCCCTCTAAAAAGAGGGGATTAAGGGGTGTGTTGTTCTAATTTATTTTTTATAAATACTGATAATGAGTTTAATACAAGATCCAAATTATTTCTTACTTCGCCTTCTGAAAATCGTAATACTGTAAATCCTAATTCTGTTAACTCAATATCTCTTTGCTTATCTTCTTCTGCTTTAAAAGTGTGACTATAACCATCTATTTCAATAATCAATTTTAGTTTAAAACAATAAAAATCTACAATATAATTTAAGATCGGTTTTTGCCTGTGAAAATCAAAGCCATAACATTGCTTGCCCTTTAATTTTTTCCATAAAAGTATCTCTCCAAGAGTTGAATTATTTCTCAACTCTCTTGCTTTTTCTTTTAAATATGGATTATATGTTACTTTCAATTTTATGGTACATTTGTTACACACCCCTTAGTCCCCTCTTTTTAGAGGGGAGACAGAGACAACTTAAAACTTTAGGTATGGCATCAACCCATGAAGCCCGCCTTCTCTGCCGAATCCGCTTTCTTTATAGCCGCCGAACGGAGAAGTTGGATCAAATTTATTATAGGTGTTTGCCCAAATAACGCCTGCGCGCAGTTTAGAAGTCATGTTAAAAATGCGCGAGCCTTTGTCTGTCCAAACACCGGCGCTTAAACCGTAAGGAATGTTATTTGCTTTTTCTATGACCTCTTCGATAGTTCTGAATGTTTGAATAGCCAACACAGGACCAAAAATTTCTTCCTGTGAGATACGGTGCGATTGCGATGTATTTAAAAACAACGTCGGTCTTACAAAAAATCCTTTTTTAGGAATGCTGCAAGAACTTTGGTACATCTCGGCTCCGTCGTTCACGCCAATTTTTAAATACTCGTTAATTTTATTCAATTGCATTTTAGAATTGATTGCGCCTATGTCTGTATTTTTATCCAGAGGATCACCGACAATGAGTGTTTCCAAGCGATCTTTTAATTTACGGATCACTTCATCAGCCACGCTTTCCTGGACAAATAAACGGGAGCCTGCACAACATACATGGCCTTGGTTAAAAAAAATGCCGTTTACAATTCCTTCTACAGCTTGGTTTATAGGGGCATCTTCAAAAATAATATTAGCTGCTTTTCCTCCAAGCTCTAAGGTTAATTTTTTGTCGGTTCCGGCAACGGCTTTCTGGATCCATTTACCCACATTAGTGCTTCCCGTAAACGCAATTTTATTAATGTCTTTGTGGTTTACCATTGATGCACCAACCGGGCCGTGACCTGTAATAATGTTGACCACACCGTCGGGCAACCCGCTTTCCTGTATTATTTCCGCAAGCTTCAATGCTGTTAAGGAGGTTGTTTCTGCAGGTTTTAAAACAACCGTATTCCCTGTTGCCAATGCGGGTGCTATTTTCCAGGCAGCCATTAATAAAGGAAAATTCCAGGGAATAACTTGTCCTGCTACGCCTAATGATTTTGGGTTACGATTGGGAAAAGCATATTCTAATTTATCAGCCCATCCTGCATAATAAAAAAAATGGTTCGCTGCTAAAGGCACATCAATATCACGACTTTCACGAATAGACTTCCCCCCGTCCATGGTTTCAATAACAGATAATTCACGGGCCCTTTCTTGAATTAACCGTGCAATACGGTAAATGTATTTAGCGCGTTCTTTAGCCGGCATTTTGCTCCATGTTTTATCATAAGCTCCACGAGCCGCTTTCACGGCAGTGTCTACGTCTTTGTCATTAGATTCGGCAATGCTTGAAATTTTTTCTTCCGTGGCCGGGTTAATAGTATCAAAATACTTACCCGAGTTTGGCTTGACGAATTTACCGTTAATGAAGAGCTCATACTGTTTTTGTAACCGAATATGGTCTGTTGCTTCCGGTGCCGGAGCATATTTCCAATCGGTAAAATACTCAAGTTTTTTAGTTTCTTTTTTTGCCATTGTTTTAGTTTTATTGTCTTCCCGCGGATCTCGCTAATTTTCGCAGAGTTGTGTGAAAAAAATCTGTGTTAATCAGCGTAATCAGCGCGACATAAATTTTAATCTACCGATATATAATCTTTACTAAAGTAAACGCCCCTTGCTTCTTTCTCTAATTGCAAAATTAGATCGTTTGCTAATGAGCTTGCGCCAAAACGAAACCATTTATTATCTAACCATGCGCTGCCTAATGTTTCGTGCAGCATTACTAAATACTGCAACGCACTTTTAGCCGTACTGATGCCGCCCGCAGGCTTCATGCCAACCATGATGCCTGTTTTAAAATAATAATCTTTAATGGCATCCAGCATCACTAAAGTAACCGGCATAGTTGCCGCTACTCCAATCTTCCCGGTAGAGGTTTTTATAAAATCAGCGCCCGCGTAAATAGCAATATCGCTTGCACGACGGACATTATCCAAGGTAGAAATTTCTCCCGTTTCGAAAATTACTTTTAAGCGGGCGTTATATTTATGCGTTAACTCTTTGATCGCAGCAATTTCATCAAAAACAAAATCATAATTGCCTTTTAAAAATTCTCCGCGGCTTATTACCATATCAATTTCATCAGCACCGTTATCCAATGCAAATGTTGTATCTGCTAATTTTATTTGCATAGTAGAATTTCCGCTTGGAAACGCTGTTGAAACAGAAGCCACTTTTACAACACTTCCTTTTAAAGCATCCTTAGCAGTTTTTACCATCGTCGGATAAACACACACCGCTGCCGTGGAAGGCAAATCAGGCATAGAAATGTGCGGATGCATGGCTTTATAACACATTTGGGCCACTTTTCCTTCCGTATCTTTTCCCTCCAAAGTAGTTAAATCGATCATGTTAAGCGCTAATTTAAGCCCTTGAACTTTACTCGCTTTTTTAATACTGCGCGTATTAAACCGGGCTACCCGCTCTTCAATACCTACTTGGTCAATCGTTGGGCTGTTTCTGAAATCGTATGCCATGTTAATATTAATTAAAACAGGTTTATACGACCAAAATTAAGATAATTAATTGTATTTTTAAATTCTTAATTTGATTATTTTGAACGATTCCCAAAACATATTTCCTAATCAAAGTGAGCAGGTAAGCTCGGCAGATAAAGAGAATATGCTGTCGCAAAGAGGGCTTGTAATGTGGATGACCGGTTATTCAGGTTCCGGAAAAACCACCCTTGCTTACGGCCTCGAAAAAAAACTCTTTGAAAAAGAT
>JBBRHI010000155.1:0-6784 GCA_038222995.1 Bacteroidia bacterium
ATCACATCCCCCATCGGGATCAGCTCACCGTTCATATTTACTTCATCAAATTCATATTCTTCACGTACATCAATTAATTGAAACGCTTTATTCTCATCCATTAATTGTTTGAGTTCTTTAGGTGTAATTTCTTTCATAGTAGTTAGTTTAATAATGTGGTTTACAAAGCTAAAAAATTTTGTCTTTCGTCTCTTCGGGCAAATAATTAAAAAACGTATCACCGCGTAATCCAAGCCTTAAGGTCTCTAAAGGAATTACATCGTCAACACCAATATTACCAACGTTTACATTAGCACCGAATAAGTTAATGAAATATACCTGCTGTGCTTTTTGAGGCGTTTCCCAGATAATATCCGTAGGTTTTATTTTATTGGTAATTCGTGTGATCAGCATAGAATGCGCACTTCCGTTTTTATGAAAAATACCAACCGTACCGCTTTCCCTTGCTTCTGCAATTACCTTAAAAGAACCCGCTTCTAATTCAGCCTTCATCATACTTACCCATTTAGCAGGGTGAATAATAATACCTTCTTCTTTAGAGCCTACTTCTGATAAAACGGTAAAGTTTTTTGAGAGTTTGCTTATAAATTCACACTTACTGTCATGGTCCATATTGATGCTGCCGTCACTTACTTCCGCAGTATCTAAGCCGTATGCATCTATAAATTTTTGGTAATCATCAAATTTGCCGCGTGCTACAAAGGCTTCAAATAATGTACCGCCTAAGTAAGTTTTGATTCCCGCACTCTTATAAATTTTAATTTTTTCTTTTACATGTTTCGAAACAACAGAGGTCCCGAAGCCAAGCTTCATAAAATCAACATAGTCTGAGTAGCTTTCTATAAAATCTTCGGCTTGTTTTAAACTGATTCCTTTATCCATTACCATGGTTAAACCGCTGTCACGCGGTCGTTCCGTTCGTTGCGGTAAATGAGACAAGGTGACATTGTAATTTGGCATAGTTTTTAATTATAGTGGTTTATTTTTAAAGGACTGTATAAGTTGCATAACCGTTAGGTCCTGCTCCAATATAGGCAAATATTCAAGTAATTCAGTATGTTTATCGTAATTCAATTCCAGGGCATTTTCTAAAAATACCAAGCCCTCCTGTTTTTTCCCAAGCTCCATTTGCAGGCCGCTCATTCTGTAAAACAATTCGGGCGATTCAGGGAATTTTTGAATGCCTTCCGATAATGTTTTTTCGCAATCTTTATAATAACCTCCTTCGTAAAGCAGCTTGGCATAATCAATATAAATATCAAATTCATTATAGCCAAGCTCAATCACACGCTGGTAAGCGGAAGCCGCTTCTTCTAAAAATCCGAGCTTATGTTGCACTTCCCCAAACACATACCAGTACTCCGCTACATTAGGGTTTATTTCAATCGCTTTCTTTATGTAATGAATACTTTCCGTAATGCGGTTTTGATAATCCAACACGATCCCAACTCCCAGCCAGGCATCGGCATGTGCGGCATCCAGCTTTATGGCCCTGTTATAATTTACCAGTGCTTCTTCGTAGCGCGTTAAATTTTCATAGCATTCGCCAATGTAATAATAGGTACTTGCATCCGGTTCTTCATGCTTAAAGGTTTCTTTATACACGTCAATGGCATCTTCATAACGGTCTAACTGCGCCAATGAATTAGCTTTATTAAAATAAGCGGAAGAAAAATTTTCTTTGATCGCAATGGCATAATCATAAGCATCAATTGCTTTTTCATATAAGCCTAAGCGGTTATAACTAATCCCTAAATTAAACCAGGCAAAATGATTGTATGGTTTATCCTCAATATAAGTTTCATAAAAAGAAATAGCCTCTTCGCTTTTGCCAGTCATTTCAAAGCATAAAGACAATTCATTAAGCGCCACATCGTTTTCTGAATTAATTTTAATGGCTTTTTTCAAATAGTATAAAGCATCTTCTGCCTTATCATCATTCAAAAATTCAATACCTATGGCTACATACACTTCATCTTTGTATTGCGACAGCGGCAAAGCTTTTTTATAGTTTTCTATAGCTTGTTCGCTTAATCCTATCTGGCTGTATATATACCCGCGCGTCATGTAAAGTTCACTGTTATTGCTTTCTACAAGCTCAACGTCATTCAGTAAATTTAAAGCGTCGCGGGTGTTGTGTTGAGACGATAAATATTGTGCCAGCTTTATTTTTAAAGAGCTTGAATAAGGATAATGTTCCATGGCAAAATCGAGTGCTTTTTTAGCAAGCTCCAAATTAAACCACTGCATATAATAATCAATGATCTCCTCAAGCTCATCCGCATCAAAAAACTGATGCTCGCCGCCGGAAATCATTTCTTCAAATCGCTTTAAACTCTTTTCAAAATCCTGATTACTTAAGCCTTCTCCGTCAAATTCGCTCATACAAAAACCATTATTCTTTATTAAACACAAATTTAAGGTTAAAATATAATTTTCGGCCTTTTTTTTAACAATTATAGTATTATATTGTATAAAAAAAGTTCAGTTAAGTCTATCGGCTTTATGGTATATTTGTGGGATTAAAACTTACACTACACGTGACCTTAATAAAGAGTATTTCAGGAATAAGAGGAACCATTGGCGGCAAGCCGGGCGATGGATTAAGCCCCTTGGATATAGTAAAATTTGCGTCAGCATACGGCACTTGGATCATACAAAATAATTCGAAAGAAAAACCTACCGTTGTCATAGGACGTGATGCCCGTTTATCGGGGCAAATGGTGAACAGCATTGTGTGCGGCACATTGGCAGGCCTTGGCATTAATGTAATTGACCTTGGCCTAAGCACCACGCCAACCGTAGAAATAGCTGTTACAGAATTAAAAGCGCAAGGCGGTATTATTTTAACGGCAAGCCATAATCCTAAGCAATGGAACGCCTTAAAACTATTAAACGAAAAAGGAGAATTCATTTCAGACAAAGAAGGAAAATACATTCTTGAGCTGGCCGATAAGGAAGACTTTAATTATAGTGAAGTAAATACACTTGGCACATATACGGAAAGACAGGACCTGACCGACCTGCATATTAAAAAAATACTGGCATTACCTTATGTAGATGTAGCGGCTATAAAAAAAGCAAATTTTTCTGTTGTGGTCGACGCCGTTAATTCAAGCGGCGGTATTATTATTCCTAAATTATTAGAAACCTTAGGCGTAAAAACAATTCATAAGATACATTGCGAACCAACCGGGAACTTTGCTCATAATCCTGAACCCTTGCCTGAACATTTAAGAGACCTGTCGGAAGCAGTCACTAAAAACAAAGCACATTTAGGGATCAGTGTCGACCCGGATGTAGACCGTTTAGCCTTGGTTTGCGAGGACGGAGAAATGTTTGGGGAAGAATATACTTTAGTAGCTGTTGCCGATGCTGTGTTGAAACATCATAAAGGCGGTAATACCGTTTCAAACTTATCATCCACCCGTGCTTTACGCGATGTCACTGAAAAAGCCGGCGGCTCCTATTCAGCCTCGGCGGTTGGCGAGGTAAACGTGGTTAACATGATGAAGGAAACTAAAGCCATTATCGGCGGAGAAGGAAACGGCGGCGTTATTTTACCTGAGCTGCATTACGGCAGAGACGCTTTAGTTGGTGTTGCCATATTTTTAACCCATTTGGCAAAATACGGCAAAACAACGTCTATGTTGAGAAAATCGTATCCCAATTATCATATTTCGAAAAATAAAATTGAACTAACCCCAGAGATAGATGTTGATAAGGTATTAGTAAGCGTGAAAGAAAAATACGCCAAACAACCTGTTAATACGGTGGACGGTGTAAAAATAGAATTTGACAAAGAATGGGTTCACCTTCGCAAATCGAACACAGAACCCATTATCAGAATCTACAGCGAAAGCGAAAACATCAGCACAGCCGACGCTTTAGCAAAAAAAATTATTGAAGATATTAAAGAGATCATTAAAAATTAGATTATTAAACTAAGAATCTAATAATACAAAAAAAATAAAGAGTCCACTGCCGGCTTTGCGAACAAAACTTTGCGAACTTTGCGGTTAAACAACACACATATAATGAAAGTTTATTTAGATAATGCCGCTACCACACGTTTAGACGATGATGTATTTGAAGCCATGTTACCATACATGAAAGAAGAATACGGTAACCCGTCGTCGATACATGCCTTCGGGAGAAAGACCCGTTCAGCCATTGAAGTGGCACGTAAAACGGTTTCCAAATTATTGAACGTAAGCCCTGCCGAAATATTTTTTACTTCGGGAGGTACAGAAGCCGATAACATGGCTATTAATCAAAGCATTCAGTCATTAGGAATTAAGCATGCCATTACCAGTAAAATTGAGCATCACGCGGTAGAAACCACCTTACATGAATTAGAAAAACAAGGGAAAATTAAATTAAGCTGGGTTAATGTAGATTCTAAGGGGAACGTTGACCTGAACCATCTAGAAGAATTATTAAAAAATAATGAAAGAACTTTGGTGTCTTTAATGCACGCCAATAATGAAATAGGCACTTTATTGCCTCTTGAAAAAGTGGGTGAGATCTGTGCTAAGTATAACGCCGTATTTCATAGTGATACCGTGCAAACGATGGGACATTACCCGATGGATCTTCAAAAAATAAAAGTACATTTTATTACCTGCGCCGCACATAAATTCCACGGGCCCAAAGGCGTTGGGTTTTTATACGTGAACCATAACATAAAAATACAACCTATGATATATGGCGGTGCGCAGGAACGTAACATGCGCGGCGGCACTGAAAATACTCAGGGTATCGTTGGCCTGGCAAAAGCACTTGAAATTTGTTCTAACGAAATGGACCAACACATTGCTCATATACAAGGGTTAAAAAACTATATGAAAGAGCAGTTGGAGAAAAACATTCCGGGTATTGCTTTTAACGGAGAAACAGGTAATGATAACAGTTTGTATACAGTATTGAATTGCCGGTTCCCGGCACACCCTGACGCTGAAATGATGTTGTTTAATTTAGACATCGCCGGCATTATGGCAAGCGGTGGAAGTGCATGCAGCAGTGGAAGTAACCAGGGTTCACATGTGTTAAGAAACATCGGCACCGATACATCTCTTGCGTCTGTTCGCTTTTCTTTTTGTAAATATTCCACTAAAGAAGAAATTGATTATACTATTGAAAAATTAAAAGCCATGGTAGCTTAGTTTAAATAAAATTTAAAAAACAGTACGTTCCGGTGCCTGATGAAAGTAACTTACCGCATAGCATTAACTTATATTTCATCCTTACTATTGGCAGGTAACCTGGCGGCACAAAGCTTTAATGCAGGTATTACCACGGCCCTTGTGGTAAGCGATATTAACGGGGCAAACGCATCCATCAACCGTAAATCGTTTCATAAACTTGGTGTAAATCTTGGAGGCGTAGTTAATTTTAAGATCGCCCAAAAAACACTGTTTCAATTTGAAATTAATTACATTCAAAAAGGAAGTCTTCAGCCGCCCGATTCTTTAAATAACGGTTATTATAAAATAGCCTTAGGATATATAGAAATTCCTTTAATCATACGGCAACAAGTTTTTTTTAATTGGAAAGGGAAACGGTTAAATAAGGTGGATATAGAGTTTGGAGGCTCTTACGGAAAAATGTTTCAAAGAACCGTTATAGGAAATACAAATTACCAATTAAACGGCACACAGGATTATTACAATACCAATGACGTCAGTCTTTTAGCAGGGCTCTACTATAATTTTACAAAAAATATTTGTTTTAATTTCAGATACAGTAATTCTGTGATCCCCGTTATTAAGCGGAACGCTTTAAGAGCAGGCTTTGTGAGCCAAACCTTTAACAGGGGAAATAATATGGTTTTTCAGTTTGGTTTTAAATTCCTGTTTGGCACTAAACAAAAAACAACAACTCCTGCCGATACTCCTGCCCCTACTCAATAATAAATTGGGTAATAAAATTTAACGTATCGCTTGCTGCACGCCGGCTTAAAATTCACTACCTTTCTGTATCGTAAAAAAAGTGACATATGTATGCCTTATCTTTTTCTTATTTATAGGAATACGAATGCGCGCCCAAATAAAATTATCTGCCACTCAGCCGGCTCTTTTTAGATCAACCGGTCATTTATATTTTTTTAATTCATTTCACATGAACAACAGCAACGTATCTATGATTAATTCGGGTGCAGGCAGTTCATCGGATACACCCATGTATATAAAATCCGGTTCTATAAATGACCTCCCGTTTTTTTGCGCAATGGAGTGCCGGGTTCGCAAACATACCAATATATGGATCAAGTTGCGTACAGGCAACGATGAAAGCTATATGAAAATGATCAGTTCAGGTTCAAAATAAAAAAATCCAATAAAGTTTATGGAATAATTAAAAGGATTGCGTCTAAATGATAGTTCGCAGTTTATAAACCTTTTAAATTTCATTATTATGTTAAAACTTTCTTTCGTTTCATTTTTGTTTGCCGGCTTATTAAGCGTTGCGCAACAAAACACCAAACTAACACAGGCCGCCTGTTCTTTAAAAGGCAAGGTAACAGATGCCAAAACTAAAGAAGAGATCCCATTTGCAAACGTTATTTTATACACTAAAGATTCTGTACAGGCAGCTGTAACCGTAAGCGATATGGACGGTAACTATTATTTTAATAAAATAGCGCCGGGCACCTACAAGCTTTCTTCGGTTTATGTAGGCTACACTAAGTATACTGCAAACGGTATTGTCATTTCAGATAAGCATACCACGGAAGCTGACATTAAGCTATCGCAAGGCAAAGGTGTTATATTGAGTGAAGTTGTTA
>JBBRHI010000156.1:0-6732 GCA_038222995.1 Bacteroidia bacterium
GACGGTGAATATGTAGATTATGAGGAAGTAAAATAATGAAAAAAATTATTTCATACCTAGTTCTGTTTTTTTTGCTACATACAATTTGTATTGCGCAAGAAAATCCACCTCCTATTCCTCCCGCACAGCCATTTCCACATAGCCAACCACCTATGGCTCCAAAAGACTTTAATAGTTTTATAGAAAGGATGTATGTTGGCGGAAACGTTGGCGCATGGTTTGGCACGAGCACTTATATTAATGTGTCTCCCGTAATAGGCATTAAGATCACTAATGAGCTTTCGTTGGGAGTTACGGGCACGTATAATTATTATAGTCAAACATACGGAGGGCAAAAATTTGTATCTACAGTTTACGGAGGTGGTGCTTTTGGAAGATACTTGTTCTTTGAAAATTTTTTCGGAAAAGTTGGCTTTGAAAAGTTGAGTGTTTTGGATTACATATCCATTTTGCCAAATAGTAGAGTTTGGGTTGATAATATTTTAGTAGGCGGTGGTTACCGACAATTATTTTCGAAAAGAGGAAGTTTTGTAGCTGCTATATTTTATAATGTAAATCAAACGCCACTATCACCTTATCCTAATCCAATTATACAAATAGGATTTAATATCGGTTTATAAGATATTAATCAAAAAAAATCAGCATTTTTACACTCTATTACTCTAGCGTTTGTTTCGGTTGTTACCGAAAAGTATACAGGCACATTTGGCTTGCCCGGGTGTTGGAATGGTATACAAGTGCGCTTGAGGTGCGTATGTCGCAAGACGTGGGAGTTCGAATCTCCTTCCGGGTACGTTAACGGGAAGCCTCTCAGAAATGAGGGGCTTTTTTAGTGTTACTGTAAGGTTTAAATCTTATCATGTACATCCCGGCTTCATTAATTTTACGAACGATATTTCCTTTGTTTTAAATTAAGTATCTCCACAGCAGTTGTGTGAGAAACATAGCTGTCTCTTGATTCATCGTAAAAGTACCAAATTCTATCATTTTGAGTTTCTATTTTATACAAGTATAATTTGCCTGAATATAAAATAATATTATTTAAGGTGATAAATAAAATTGTTAGCACAATCTTTCGTACTTTAAATAAGAATCGATTCCATTATCTACCCTTTAATTAAATGCAATCGAGCATCAGAATTCCTAAAGAATTCATTATTACATTTATATTAAGTTAAACAGTTGTTTTTCAGATCCTACCCAACTATTTCGGAACTGCGCCCATCTATGTCAAAAAAGGAGAATATACATTTGGAAAACAGTGAAACTGAACTCGTAAGAGGGTGCATTAATAATGATAGACACCTCCAAAGTATGCTCTACAAAAAATATGCAGGAAAAATGATGACTGTTTGCTTTAGGTACAGCAAAAACAAAGAAGATGCCGAAGATAGTTTAAATGAAGGTTTCCTAAAGGTTTTTGACAATATTTGCTCTTTTAAAGGAGAGGGGTCATTAGAAGGATGGGTTAGGAAAATAATGGTAAATACCGCTTTAGAAAAGTTAAGAAGAAAATCTAATTTGTATAAGATAGTAAGTATAGAAGATTTAAAAGCAGAACAATTAAGTCATGAAGACTTAGAGAGTAATTTGAATGCAAAAGAGCTAATACTTTTGGTACAGAAATTACCACCCATGTATCAAATTGTATTCAACTTATATGCATTTGAAGGATTAAAGCACAAAGAAATTTCAGCGAAATTAGGGATTAGCGAAGGAACATCGAAATCAAATTTATCAGATGCGAGAACATGGCTTAAAAAAGCCTATGAAAAATTGTCAAGAGAACAAAAGATATTGACAGCATAATGCAGGAGAGTTTCAACGAAATAGATAATTTATTTAAAGGGAATATTGAGTCCTTTGAGATGACTCCGTCTGAAAAAGTTTGGGATTCGTTGGATAATACATTGGAAAAAAGGGCAAATAGCAAGTATAAAGTAATAGTATTTAGACTTCGTGCAGCACTTGTAACCCTACTTCTTTTATTTGGAACTTTTGTAGTTTATCATTTTAGTGTTACGAATATAGAATCAAAAGAAGTAACAACCGATAAGCCGGAAATATTAAGTTCCGGTAATACTGATCAAATGGTGTCAATAACAGCCATTGAAAATAAATCTAAATCAAATAATGAAAAGAGTTTTAACCAGAAAGAAAAAAGAAATTCAAGCATAATGAATACGAGTTCATTTAACACACTATTAAATAAGCATTCTGAAGCCACACTTAAGAAAACTAAAATTAGTTTTCCAAACTACAACGAAAATACTGCAACAATTAATCCTAAAGGTTCGTCTTTTACTAATTTAATAGAAAGTAAGGAAAGGGAATTTATAGATTCAAAAGTTATTCCCGATAGCATGCTTGAAAATTCAAATTTAAATCAACCTATCGCTAGCTCGATTCAAAAGGGTGATTTACCGGATAGCATTATTTCACCTGAGAGTACTGATATCACTCCTAAAGGTAAACTCATTAAGCGCTTTTCCTTTATAGCTTATTTTTCTCCTGACCTAACGAAAAAATATTTAGTTGATGACAACACTGATAATCAAAGCCAATCTGAGTACGACGGCCAAGAGAGTTCTGATTTTTCGTTTAACACAGGCTTCCTATTCGGGTATGATGTAACTCCAAAATGGAGTATAAAAAGTGGTATAACTTATGCCTATTTAATGCAGAGTATAAAACCAAAAACAGTGTACGTAAAAACGGGCAATAATGGTCAGCAATATTATCAATTTAATACAAGCTATGGATCTGCACAAATTCCAAGTGATGCAAGCACTACACAGTTAAGCGATAGTTTAAGAATAAAAACATCATCTACTCAGTTACTACAACTGGTTAGTGTACCATTAATAGCAAAATATCAAATACAACGAAATAAATTCTCGTTTTACGGACAATTTGGGATTGCTGTGAATGTTTTGGTTGGCGAAAAACTTCTTGTTGAAACTCCGAACAGAACGGAATCAATTACCAACATAGAAGGATTAAGAGAATTCAATTTTGGAGGTATTGTTGGATTAGGTGTTTCCTATAATCCTATTAAAAAACTCAGTATCATGGTTGAACCAACATTTAGAGGTTCTCTAACGCCAATTAACCAAAATACTTCGGTGAAATCTTATCCGTATTCTCTTGGATTAGCAATTGGTCTTGGATGGCATTTATAATTATGAATACCGGTCAGATTTGAAAGCATTAGGAGTTTATTTCTTTTATACAAATGCTTTTTTCTTCTGACCATTCAATTAAACTAAATGGCATTGAAATAAGAGAATTGAAATAAGGTCAAAATTATTTAATGAAGCACCCAACCAAAATTAATAAATTAACATCTACATAAATACAAACTTAATCCAATAAACAATCATGAAAAAAATAACACTAATTGTACTAATAGCAATTGTTTTCGTTTCATGCGAAAAATCAGATATTACACATCCTTTTAAAAAGGAGAATAAAGCAGCGCCTTGTGCGGTTGTGAATCGTGAATCGCTTAATGCAACTATATTGTCGACGTTTAAAACCAAATATCCAAACGCAACAGGAGAAATATGGTTTAATAAGGATAATACTGGTTTTGTTGCTTCATTCACTTTAAACGGCAATAAAACACTCGCACTTTTTAATAATGACGGATCATTTGCAAATGAAGAAATGGATACTAATCAAGATGGAGATCATCAGGATAATACTAATGATGATAAGGGATGTAGTTGCGACATTGAAGATGAAGATTAATTTAAAAATTAAATATTAAACTAAAAAAACAATATGAAAACAAAAACATTTTTTTTTGCAATTCTAATTTTAATTTCATTGGCATCAATCGCGCAGTGGAATTTACAAGCCTCTTCCTTTTCAAATCCGGGGTTAGGTGTAAATAGTATTTCTATTGTCAACTCCAATGTGGTTTGGGCAACGGCATATGATACTGCATTTGCCACAAGCGTAAATAAATATACGCGCACCGTTAATGGCGGAACTACATGGGCTTCAGGGAGCATAACGGGCGCGGGAGCACTGGATCTGACATCTATTTTTGGATATAATAAAGATACTGCCTGGGTATCGATGGTTGATAATAACAATGGTGGCGGAGCAATATACAGAACTAATAACGGCGGTACAAACTGGGCAAAACAAACCACAGCAACTTTTGTCACACCGGGTGGATGGGCTGATTTTACATATTTCTTTGATAAAAATAATGGCGTTTGCGTTGGGGATTCGAACACCGGTTATTGGGAAGTATATACAACTCTTAATGGCGGAACAAACTGGACGCGAATTCCGGCAGGATCAATTCCTATGAACCTTATCGGAGAAACAGGAAACGATAATGCTTTTTCTGTAATAGGAAATACAGTTTGGTTCGCTACAGCTTCCGGAAGGATTTATAAATCTATAAACAAGGGTTTAACCTGGACGGCAGCAATCACGGGGTTAACTAACTGTTCGAGAGTTTCATTTAAAGATGCTAATAACGGCATTGCAACAGACGGTAATTTATTAATTAAAACAACGGATGGCGGTATAACATGGGCACCTTTAACATTTACCGGAAATTTATATGACACTGATTTAACATATATTCCTGGTACAATCGGCACTTATGTAAGTACAGGAAGTACTGCTGCCGGAGGGGGCACCAACGGTTCATCCTATAGTGTTAATGATGGGCAAACTTGGATAAATATTGATGTGGTCGGCCACGAAGCGTTAGCTTTTTTAAATTCAACAACAGGATGGAGCGGAGGCGTTAATACGAGTTCAACAGTAGCCGGCATGTACAAATGGACCGGATCATTTACAACCGGTATTAAAAATAGTGATTATTCAAAAGAAGTTCAAGTAATTGCTTATCCTAATCCGTTTACTAATCAAGTCACAATTGTAATTAAACCGGAAAAAAATAAATTCGAGAATCTTACAGTAGAAATCAGCGATGTTTTAGGTAATTTACTTTTTAAACAAAACGGCATCGACGGAACGCAGTTGACAATTTAAAGGCAGAATTTACAAAGCGGCATTTATTTTTACAAAGTTTACGATTCACATTCTATTATAGGAACAGGTCGTTTAATAGCCAATTAGAGAAAGCATCTCGTACTATTTTTGCCCGCCGAACTTACTTAGGTTTATTAGCAAAGCCGTTCCTGCCAAAAGGAATTAAAACGACTTACAATTATTTTTATTTAACGCTTAGATGAATTACTAACCTGTTAAAAAAGATTACTTTGCAAACACCGCGTCTTGTATTCCTTTATTAATAAGATAATTAGAGAGTGTAATAATTATTTTGCCTTTCTTGTTTTGCCTCTCCTGATCACCCTGTTTCTTAGCATTGCTATTGATGTCGGCTGCAATTGTTTTTGGTATTTTAAATTTTTTTATATCAACAGTAAAGGTCATGGCATCAGGTAAACCATAGTTAGAAAAGCTTCCGTAAGTATATTCGGTAAGTATGGTGCCGTTTAATTTTGTGGTAAGCGACGATTTAAGGACTAAACTTCGTTTGATATCTATCCAAAGCTTTGCTAAAATTAAGTCGCCGGTATCTTGCAAAGGGACTAAACTAATTATTTGCGTGTTTACTTTGTCAACCAACTCGGTAGCTTGAGCAATAGCAGTAAATTGATTGGTATCGCTTAAAATTTCATTTAACCTGTCGAAACCTTGTCGAGGAACAATAGCAATGCTTTTAGATTCTACTTTAAATTTATTAGGTTGCTTAACATAAATTTTGGCATTAATAGGCAAGATTCTTATAAAAGGCAAGTCAACTTTTATATTGGCATCAACTTTATAATCTTTTGCTTTTTGTAAGTGTGCATACACTTTATAAATTATTTGATTCCAATTAGTGCTTTGCGAATAAGCACTTCCAACTAGAAATATAAAGAAAATAAGAAGGCTCTTTTTTGGAGTTAATTTACAAACATTCTTTGTACCTAGTATCATGATAAAATATCTTTCTTATTAAATTTATATAATGCTATGCCTAAAAGAATAACAATGTGTGCCAACAACACTGTTACAGAAAACCAAAGATCTCCCAGTTGCAAGGGTTCATCAAACATAAAACGCCAGGCGGCCATATGAGTTGTAAATAAGTAGGGGCGAATAGTATCGAAAAGGGGGACTTCAATAGTGCCAATAATAGTAAATAAAATAATTATGCCCATCGTTGAAACAATGGGCCCTATTGAATTTTCAGAGAAACAGGAAAGTGTTAACGATAAGGTGGCTATCATTGCCATAGATAAAAAAGCAATGGCAAAACCATAAAAAAAACGCCAAGTAACGTCGTCTTGCTGCAAAACCACTAAACCATCGCTTTTTAAAACCATTAAATCACCAATACCAAACAGCCATTTGCCCACAATTAACGCCATAAATGCCAACCATACTAATACAAAAAGTGTGTAAATACAGCCTGCTAAATATTTCGACAATAAAATTTTAGTGCGCGAAACAGGCTTAGTTAAAAGCATACGTATAGTACCCATAGCTGCTTCGCCCGAAATTAAATCGCCGGTAACAAACGCAATCAATAGAGGAACATGGATAATTAACATTTGTAGAATAATAAAGCCCACTAAATTCCCGTTCAATAGATTTCCTTCAAAGGTCAGCGATTGTTCAAATGGACCGGTTAATAGCGAAATGTACATCCCTCCGTCTAATTTCATCGCCATTAAGATTAAACCCACAATT
>JBBRHI010000157.1:0-6730 GCA_038222995.1 Bacteroidia bacterium
ATTTATAAGCAATGTCTGTATCCGTTTCGGGTAAATCGGGTAAATCATGTACACGATTAACCATAACGGCAATATTATTTTCTTTTAAAAGACGGGTTATCTTATAACTGTCCCTACCGCCTACAATAACCATTTTTTTGACCCCGAATTTTTTAGAGAAATTTACGGCCATTATAATATCCTTTACATAATCCGTATGGATGTATAAATTTTTAGTTCCTGCAAACAAACCTTTCATTGCTTCAAAGCGCAGATTTTTTTCACTAACGGTTGGCGTATTGTAGTAGGCCTTGGCGTTTTCAAAAAAAGTGCTCAAGTCATTTAACTGCTCGCTGAACTTTGTGTTTTTATCACTCGGCTGCGGTTCTGCCCACCATCCGTGTCTTTGTATAGAGTTAGGAAAATTTAAATGTATTCCGTCGTCCGGTTTTATCACTGCATCTTCCCAGTTCCAGCCGTCTGTAGCTAATACGGACGAGCTTCCGCTAATAACTCCATAGCGTGGTGTAGATTGTGTGTATAAAATACCGTTTGCTTTAACCGTTTCTAAAATTTTACTGTCAGTATTATAGGCTATCAAACTTCTTATATGCGGGTTGTAATCTCCCACTTCCGCATAATCACTGGTTTGTCTTACGGCTTCCGCTTCCTGTAAACCTAAAATACAATTTGGAGCTATAAATCCGGGGTAAATATGCTTGCCGTACACATCAATGGTTGTATCAAACTTGGTCATATCAAGCTTAGTAACGCGTGCATCAACAACAAAATCAATTTTCCCGTCCGAAAAAGCGACATAGCTGTTTTCAATAACTTGTCCGTTACCAATATGAGCTGTTCCGTTCGACAATAATACTCTTTTTTTAGTTTGAGCAACCAAACCCGCGCTTAACGTTAACAGGATAATAACTAATGTCTTCATTCAAATTATAATTGAGGATAGGTAAATATAAACAAAAAATAAAGCAATCCGGATATGCAAAAATCTTAACTTTGCGCATGTCCAAAAAGAATAAAAAACCGGTTAAGCCTCATCGTATTTTATTGCAGGCCGTGGTTGATGCCTTATCTACCATTTTTAACGATCAAAAATATGCTGATAAGGTCATTGAAAAAACCTTAAAGGAAAACCCGAAATTTGGAGGAAGAGACAGGCGTTTTATAGCGGAAACAACGTATGATATGGTACGTCGCTACCGATTGTTATCATACCTAGCCGATTCAGAAACAAGCTACTGGGAAATGTTGGGTGTTTATTTTACATTAAAGCATATGCCCATGCCCGACGAGCGTGATTTTAAAAACCTTGATGAAAAAAAGATCCTCGATAAATACAAAGCACTGAAAGACGAAAGGATTTTACAATCATACCCGGATTGGTTATGGGAGTTAGGGGAAACGGAACTGGGAAAAGATGTATGGGAAGAACAGGCCAAATCGCTTAATGAGCAGGCAGAAGTGGTATTAAGAGTAAATACTTTAAAAACTAAAAAGGAAATTTTATTAAAACATTTAACGGAACAGGAAATAGAGGTTGAACCCCTTGAAGATTATAAGGATGCACTTGTATTAGTGAACCGTCAAAACTTATTTCAAAATCAGTTATTTAAATTGGGCTTATTTGAATTACAGGATGCGGGCTCACAGGAGATCTCTGAATTTTTAGCTCCCGAAGCAGGGATGCGCGTTATTGATGCTTGCGCGGGCGGAGGCGGAAAAAGCCTTCATATTTCCGCACTGATGCAAAATAAAGGACGCATCATTTCAATGGATATTACCCAATGGAAATTAGACGAATTAAAAAAACGAGCACGCAGGGCCGGGGTGGGCAATATTGAACCACGGTTAATTGAAGGCAGTAAAACCATTAAACGATTAGAGAATACTGCCGATAGATTATTGCTGGACGTACCTTGCAGCGGGATGGGCGTTATAAAGAGAAACCCCGATGCAAAATGGAAGCTGAATTTAGAATTTATTGAACGCACTAAAACACTCCAGCAAAAAATATTGAACGACTATTCGGGTATGACAAAAATAGGCGGTGAACTGGTCTATTCTACATGCAGTATTTTGCCGGGCGAAAACCGAAACCAAGTAGATGTTTTTTTAACAAATAACAAAAATTTTGAATTGATAAAAGATAAAACTATTTTGCCGAGCGAAGGCTTTGACGGATTTTATATGGCCCGGATAAAACGAGTAAAATAATTTAAATGACACCTGAAAATTATTCAATATTAGAAACACACCAACAAACTGTGTTTGCAATTGAAATTTGGGATAACGGAATTACGCATGTGGATGTTGCCGGTAACACAGTTGTAGAATTAAAGCACCTTAAGGCACAATATAATTTTTTTAAAGAACGCTACGATAACATCAATAAGTTTTTGATTTTAGTAGAATCAGGACATGATTCAACATTAACTAAAGAAGCCAGGGAATTTTCCGCCTTGCCCGAAACTAATGCCATGACTGAAGCTACGGCGGTGGTCGTGAAATCCTTGGCGGAGCGTTTGATCATTAATTTTATTATAAATATCACTAACCGACAAGCTATGAAAATTCGTTTGTTCGATGATAAAGAAAAAGCAGTAAAATGGTTATTGTCATTAAAAGAAAATACCACTGCCGATAAGAAAAAATCTAATTTAACAGTTTACCTTTAATCCATATAAATAATTTAATCCTATACACACATCATGAAAAAATTAGTTTTACTCCTTGCACTGCTTATTTCTGTACCCGGCTTCTCACAAACGAAAGTAGAAAACGTTGATGCCGCCACGTTTAAAAAAATGATCGATGAGAAAAAGTCAGTATTAATAGATCTTAGAACAACAGATGAACAAAAAACGAAAGGATACATTAAAGGCTCTGCACAAATTAATTACCTTGATAAAAATTCGGAAGCTGCCATTGCTAAATTAGATAAAAAGCAAACCTATTTAATTTATTGCGCAGGTGGCGGCAGAAGCAGTGAGTGCGCTGACTTAATGAAACGCGAGGGTTTTGCCCATGTTATAAACCTTGAAAAAGGCTTTGATGATTGGAAGAAAAAAGGTTTCGAAGTTGAAAAACCCGACTAATAATTATTTGAGTCTGTATCCAAGCATAAAAACAGCGCATCCTGTATAAGCTCCGGATTCAGTGGCAGGGACAATATAATCAATGTATACGGTTCGTATACGTGTTACATCAAATTGAAATTCTTTTTTGTCTGCATTGGACTCTTTTGACGAAAACAATAATTTTCTGTTTTTTGAATCTTTGTCTTTGTTGTATATCTCCACTTCCACATGCTTGGGCAATGCTTCCATTTCAAAAACAAAACGGTATTTTTCTCCTATAAATAAAGGCACTACCACTTCTTTAACCGACTCCTTGGGTTTGTATAATATTTTAGTCATTTCCGAACTGTCATATTTATAAGGATCCAGTAAGCCGCTTGCTTTTTCTTTCAGTTCTTTGGCATTGCATAAAATAGTACCGTTTTGAAAAGACATTAAAATAAAAAGGAAAGCTAGCGTTACTAAAGGTGTAATAAATGTTTTCATATCTAAAAATATTGAGTTTTTAATTGGTATTAATTCGGGGTTAACGTAGTTACTGTTATTTTATCATTTCTGATCTGAGTGCTTTTATTGACTCTATCATCGGCCTTATTTCGTTATCGGATATGGAGATAGTGTTTGAGTCTATTTCTTCATCTCTTTCTATGGCGGAGCTCACGGCAGGGATCATATTAAATTCGGTATTAATTTTCTCAATCGAAGTAATTAAGGCAGGAACTTCTTGTTCGGCGCCCTCATTACTTTTTAAAGCTTTAATGATAGTCTCCGCTAATAACAATTGCTCTAATAAACTCGCCTGAATTTTTTTATTTTTATCCTTCGTGTAAATTTCACAAGCAATGTATAAGCTTTCTGTCCATGCGCCGGCAATGGCTAAAACCTTAATATGTTTTTGCTTATTTTCTTCAAACATAATATCAGTTTTCATTTGCACGGTCGATATTATTTTGATTAAAGAATCATCATTCGAAATATTTTTGTCAAAACGCTGAGCCATGTTATCGCTTTCAAAGGCTTTATCCAATCCTAAATAGGAACCAATATCTTTACAGGCTTTTAAATACTCTTTCGATTCTTGGTATTTTTTATTGAATAAGCAATATGCCAAATCTGAACTGTATATGCCGAAATTGATGGCTTTTTTATAATTACTTGTATTGTATTTGGTGATGTTTGCTTTATTATTTGGGATGGTAGAAATAAAGCCCGCACCTGATTTTTTAAACACAAAGGCTATTTGTAAAGGAGACGGCAGATTATAAGAAAGCTCGTTATCATCGGCCATCATAGTGGCCGAACTGTCTGCCGGGGTTATCGTAGAGTCAGCTTCATCAGCCGATTGATTGTTTTGAGTTCCGGAATTAGTACTGCATGAAAAAAAAGTAAGTGATACTGCGGTAACAGCAATAGCTAAAAGTTTCGTCGTCATAATAAATAGTTATAGCAGTAAAAATAACTATTTTTATGTATTATTTAATTTTATTTAAAACTTCTGTCGCTTTTAATATACACTTATCATTTTCATTAATAATAGGGTAGTAGGCGTCTTTATCAAACACATCTCTTCCTATCAGGGCTTTTAAATAGGGTTTTAACGCGCTTCCTGCTTTGGCTCTGGTAGCAGCATCTAATTTTATATTTTGCTTTTCACAATACGCATAAAAGTCGTCTAAAATAGCCGTACTTATTTCAAATTGCTTAATAAAATTACCGGCAGTGGCGTATGCTTTCAACTTTGCACGGTGATTATCCGAATACTCAAAAGCAAAAGTATTAACTGCACCGGCATAAAATAATTTGTTTAATATCGAGTTGGCTTTCGATGTATCGATCGGCACAAAAACATCAGGCATAATGCCGCCGCCGCCATATACAACCTTTCCTTCGGGTGTTTTATAGGCTTTTGATTTGTCAAGCTTAATACTGTCTGCATTTAATAATTCACCGTTCGTAAAACGATCGTATTCTTCATTATAATATTGATCCTTATTATTGGTGTAAGGCTTCTGTATGCAGCGTCCTGTAGGAGTATAGTACCTTGCAATTGTTAAACGAATGGCAGAACCGTCGGGTAATTGCATTTGGTCCTGCACTAATCCTTTTCCAAAGCTTCGTCGGCCTATAATAGTACCCCTGTCATTATCCTGTATAGCTCCTGCTACAATTTCACTGGCACTGGCCGATCCCTCATCAATTAAAACGGCCATAGAGTTGTTCTCAAAACTACCGCGCTCTGTAGCTTTATATATTTTTTTAGGATTTGCTTTTCCCTGTGTATAAACGATCTGTAAGCCATTTGCCAAAAACTCATCCGAAATATCAACGGCGGCATTTAAATATCCGCCGGGATTGCCTCGTAAATCGAGTATCAGTTTTTTCATACCTTGCTTACTTAAAGTATTAAAGGCTTTCAAATATTCCTCGTAAGTAGTGGCCGCAAATTTACTGATCTTAATATAGCCGATCGTTTTATCTATCATATAATATGCATCAAGGCTGTATAAAGGAATAGCGTCGCGTATAATTTTAAAGTCGATCAGTTTTTTAATTCCCGAACGCATAATACTTACATTCACCGCACTGCCGCGTGGCCCTCTTAGCTTATCAAACACTTCTTTATTGGTAATTTCTACACCGGCGGCTTTTTTATTTTCTATCTTGATCAGCTTATCACCCGCACGAATCCCTATCTTTTCTGAAGGCCCTCCTTCAACTGGGTTTATAACCCGTATAGTGTCTTTAATAATATTAAACTCTACTCCAATGCCGTCAAAATTGCCCTCTAAGGGTTCATTAACCGCGTTAAATTCGGCGGCTGCAATATAGCTTGAATGCGGGTCGAGGCTTTGCAGCAGGGAAGTAACTGTTTTTTCTACAAGCTCTTTTCTGTTAATGGTATCAACATACTGGTATTCTATATAATCCAACAGGCTGTTTATTTTTTCATCACCTGAGCCTTGATTTTGTGAAAGAGAACCGTTATGATTCATTCTCTGACTTAAAAAATAACCTAACCAAATACCTAAAACTAAAATTAACGACAATATAACGGGTAAAAAAACGTTCTGTTTACGTGGAGGCGTAGGCTTATCAAAGTCCATAAAAATGATGTATATTTGTATTCGTAAAGGTATTTGTTTAACGCAGATTGTTGACTAATGTTTAGAAATTTTGGCATATTGTTTTTGGTACTAGTCCTGCTGAATATTTCATGTAAAAAGAAATCGAAAACCGTGCAGGATAACATTGCGTATCAAACTGTAAACATTACCCTTCGCCCTACCGATCCGCTTTATAATATTGCTACAAACCCCCCGCATTCGGGACTTGCCCAAGTGGGAGGCTGGGTTTATGTAAAAGGAGGCGTTAACGGCATTATCGTTTACAGAAAATCTCAAAACAGTGCGGCAGATTTTATTGCCATAGAAAGAACGTCAACCTATTACCCTGATGACGCCAATGCTTTAGCTAAAGTACAATCGGATAACTTTACTTTAAAAGATACGATCAGCGGCTCAAAGTGGCAGATCATTGACGGAGCATTGGTTTCAGGCCCTGCAACACGGGGTTTAAGAATATATAGCACGCTGTATGATAACGGTACAGGCTTGCTGACCATTAAAAATTAGCAATAAAAAATCTCCTGATCTCTC
>JBBRHI010000158.1:0-6673 GCA_038222995.1 Bacteroidia bacterium
GTGCGGTTGTTGACCTGTAGGCATTACTACCGATACCCTGAACCAGTATTTAAGCGCCGGTGTTAAACCGGTAATGGTACATTTGCTCTGCATGCTTACAGATGCCTGTATCCAATTGCTTTGGTTTAAGGGATCGGGCGTATATTCCCAGATATAAGAACTGTTATCAACCCGTTTGGTTTCAAGATCAACTGTGCCGCTGTGCAAGCCTTGCTTCGCTTTAAAAGATCGTAAAGCGGAAGGTTTAGCATGACGGATATCAAAGCCGCTGCTTAGTACCGTAGCTTCATTATTATTTCCTTCATATTCAACACTTGCCCCTACCCATTTTAAACCGCGCACTACTTCACGTTGCTTTGCCTCAACATCGCTTGTTCCATTAATACGTCCTAATGCCGAAGCATTAATAGCCGACTTGAGATCGCCGTTGCTTAATGACAGGATCCCAACAAGAGCCGCGCTGTTTGGTAACAACGTGTTACCGGTTAATGAATTAATTACCACATCGGTAAATAGTGTGTGTTGAAGAGGGCTTAAATTGTTAAGGTTAAGCACTACTGTTACATTTTTCATAATACATGTTGTGTCTTTTTTAAGTCAGGAAAACAGTAATGCGAAAGCATTAATTTCACTTAAAAAAACATTAATCGGTACTCTGTAAACCTTAGTAAAATAGTTTCATGATTGGGGAGTAATTTATTGTTTGTACTCCTATAACGAACTGATGTTACGTTTAGTATTTGTAATTAACATATTTAAACAACTAAAGGGTTTTAATAAACTATAATTTAAAAATTCAGATTACTAATTTAAGATTACCGGCTATTGGTTTGAGAGTAACAGTTACAAATTACTGTGTAATAGTTATTACCGATAAAATACAATGAATGCTGCATCAGTAATAGTAAATATCCATAAAATACACTTATTGCCGAACCGGTAATAGTTATTATCGATAAGACATTAATTAGTGATGCGAGGGCAATAATTAATACCGATCGTATATAAGAAATAATGTAATGATAATAAGTATTGATGCGAGCGAAATAATTAATGCCTGTTAACTATAATTAATGAGGAGAGGATATCAGTTAATAATAGCGGAGTAATAGTTGTAACGATAAATAATTATATTTGATACTGTAAATAATCTTTTATAAATCTTATAACCTTATTAAAATGGCAAAAGAACTCGGGACTAAAGAAAGTCCATGGAACCTCAAGACACCGCCTCTTTCTTCTGAATTTACGATGCATAAAGAAGTGAAAGACGGTAAAGATATTTTAGTATGTACCGTAGGCAAAACGGTTTTGCATTATGATTACCGCTGCCTGGCTGATTTACAGGCCATGCTTAAAAAACATAAAGACTGGATGGAGCTTGGCAGCGCCGACGAACAAAAACCGGCAAAAGAAGGAACGGTTGAAGCCTGGGGCCGCTCAGAGAGCAACCCGGTTGGCGGTTGGTACGGCTTAAAGAAAGGCTTACGCGGAAGGTTCGGGATGTATGTGCCGCCTTTAATGGAAAAGCTTGGCTTAGCGGAAGTAACGCATGACGCAAAGGGAAATAAAATGAGGGCGTTGTAGTTGAAAGTTTGTACTCTTTTCTTTAATCTTCTCTTTCTTTTGCTTGAACAAAAGAAACAAAATTCAAGACCGAACGCTAACTTCAAGCGGCCCGGCTCATGCCCTGCAGGCTTGCAGTTCGTCCGCCAGCCGGCGGATCGGCCAAAGCAGCCGCACTATTACCAATGTATGAGAGGCGTACCTAAATTTATTATTACTGAACCTAAATCCTAATAAATTTTTGGCTGTCTCATAATACGGTAGTATCTTGCCGCTTCAAAATAAAAACGCACATTATGGCTACTACATCCGATATTTCAAGAGGTTCTTTTATCAGGTATAACAATGAGTTGGTTCAGATATTGGATTACGACCACATTACTCCCGGTAAAGGAAACGCTATTTACTCTTGTAAATGCCGTAACATTGAAACCGGGAAGCAAAGTGAAATTCGTTTTCGCTCCGGTGAAAAAATAGACCTGGTGAGGGTGGACGAATACGAAATGCAATACCTGTTTATGGAAGGCGACTTTTTGGTTTGTATGAACCAGGAAACTTACGATCAATTACATATTCCTAAAATTTTATTTGCAGACAGCATTCAATTTTTACAGGAAGGGATGATCCTTAAAATTCGTTTCGATGAAAATGATAAGCCTTTGAGCGGCTTGTTACCACAGTATGTTGAGCTGGAAGTGGTTTACACGGAAGAAGGCGTGAAAGGTAAATCTTTAAAGATCGCTGAAATGACGGGTGGTGTAAAGATCAACGTTCCTATTTTTATAGTTATCGGCGATAAGCTGAAAATTAATACGGAGACAGGGGAATATGTGGAGCGTGTAAAATAAGCACGCACCTATTACGTACCGTCATGCTGAACTTGTTTCAGCATCTCTTATTTTATAAATTCTATTTTGATATTTATTTGTTCGTGTTAGTTAACAAGATTGCTTTGAAATTCAATTTGGATCAAGGAGGAGTTACAGGACAACGTTTTTCTAATAACCCCATGAAAACATCTCCCATCCGCCGGTTGGCGGACGGAGGATGTGGTTCTATATTTCCTTCTGTTTCGTAATTGTTTAATTAACAAAGTGCATTTTTTAATTCAAATACTTTTGTAAGTCAAAAGTATTAAAAACGGTATGATTTTGTGATAGGTAATTTCCGCCGAAGGAGGCGGAACCGTTGCTAAAACTAACCCTCCTGCACAAACCTTCCCTTAGTTAGTTTTACACCTATTACTGCACAAAATAAGCAAACAGAGTGATTTATCTTAAATTTATTATTTATGAGGGTTTAACTTAATTTCGATATTTAAATCATAGAAAGTTTTTATCAAAAAAAGATAGAAGAAGAGTAAAAAGTAATTCTTATTTCTTCAAATACTTCTGAGTAGCCAACGCAAAGCGGATCTCCGAATACGTATACTCCTCACCCAACTCTTGTTTAATAGGATTTGAAAATTCAATGCCGTGCTTTTTTACGGATTCGATGATCTTGTCAAATTTTTCTTTAGCCACAAATTGTGTTACGGGTACCATTCCTAAACTGACGTAATGTGCCAGGTGGTTTTCAATGGTAGTAATAGCCATTCCCCTGTCAGCCGCTATTTCAAACAACGTTTTACCGGCTTTGTATAATTCAAACGTTAATTCTTTTGTATCGGGTTTTACTTTTTTGGGTTCTTTTAATGCTCCGGGTTCTTTCGTTTTCTTTTCTTTTTTAACGGCTGCTTTTTTAATACTCGGCTTTGAGCGTTTCTCCTCAAAAGCAGCTTTTTCTGTAATGGCAATGGTTTGCCGTACCAACTCTAAGCGCTCATTTTGATTGGTGTTTAGTTTTAATTGCTGCTTACTAAATTCAATGTTGTTAAGGATATTATCCAACACCGTGGTTACTTTATCAAGCTGCTGCAAATGTTTAAACAGTAAGCCTTCCAGCCCTAATAGCTCTTCCAGGTATAATTTAATTTGTTTCTCTTCTTTTATTAATTCAATATGTAACAGTACGCTTTTTGATAATTCTTTCAGCACCGGGTAAAAGTAATTCTTAGCGGCTGTATGCCTTGTGTTCACTGTTTCTAAATACCCGGGCTCTTTATTCTCAAAAATAAAATGCAGCTGATTACTGAACTTGTCGGCATTTAATTTTAAAGGCTCCAGCTTAGTTAGCAGCTCCTGCGCCCAATCCTGATACTTTTGTTTGGTCGATTTGTTTTCCGCCATCACATAACTGTCTGCATGATGCTTTAGTGAAGTATACAGCCACACCAGGTCGTAGGCTTTTAATAAATAAGCTCTTAAAAATGAGGACGTTTCAAGATCTATTAATTGTTTTACTTCTTCCTGTTTCGGTTTGTTGCCGGCATATTCCGTTAAGGCTTTATCCTGCGAGATAGCATTAAATTGTATCGGCGATGTCAGCACCAATCCGGTTAATGATTTTAATCGCGATAGCGCTACATATACTTGCCCCGGCGCAAAGGCGCGGTTTATATCCAATATGGCTTTTTCAAAGGTTAAGCCCTGGCTTTTATGAACTGTTATGGCCCAGGCTAATTTAATGGGGTACTGAATAAACTCGCCTACTTCTTTTTCATCGATCTCATTGGTCACTTCATTCAATTCGTATTTAATGTTTTTCCACTGATGCATTTCCAATGGAAACGGTTTTGTGCCGTCCCTGAAATCAATTTCAATGTCTTTATCGGTCAACGAAGAGACCATTCCTATTTTCCCGTTAAAATACTGCTGCTTTCCGCTCACGTCATTTTTAATGAACATAATTTGCGCCCCTAACTTTAATTCTAAAGCCGATTCAACCGGGTACGCGTATTCATTAAACTCACCTTCAATGCGGGCATTAAAAAAATACGATTTTCCTTTTAATTCCTGCAAGGCAGAACGGTTCAGGGTATCCGCTTTATTATTGTGAGTGGTTAAGGTTATGGTATTAAGGGCAGATGTAATGTCGAAGTCCGGTTTGTAATAGGTATTCAACAAATCAATATTTGCTTGCGTTACCCTGTTATTTCTTAAATTATTAAGCAGGTCAATAAAAGTAGTGTCCGACTGGCGGTAAATTTTATCAAGCTCAATATAAACCGGCTTTTCATTTTTTAAAACCTGCGCGTCAAAAAAATAAATACTGTTATAATATCCCCTCAATACATTCCATTCTTCCTCTTTTACCACAGGCGGTAACTGCATTAAATCCCCTATAAATAATACCTGCACGCCGCCGAAAGGTTTATGCTGTTGCCGCCGAATACTCTTCAACACAAAGTCAATCGTATCTAAAAGATCCGCTCTCAACATACTCACTTCGTCAATAATTAAAAGCTCCAGTTCCTGCAATAGTTTTCGTTTTTGGTCGCGCATATTTAAATGCTTTACCATGGTGTAAGGCGTATTTATTTTCACCTGTGTATTATCGATCTTAAAACTGCTGTCCGGGATAAATAAGCCAAAGGGCACTCCAAACTGCGAATGGATCGTAACGCCTCCCGCGTTAATAGCGGCAATTCCCGTGGGAGCCACAATAATGGCGTTTTTATGCGTATGCTCTATAATGTGTCTTAAAAAAGTAGTCTTACCTGTACCTGCTTTCCCTGTAAGGAAAACCGGCTTATTGGTTTGATTAATAAATTTAGCGGCAATCTCTGCCGCAACGTATTCTTCTTTGAGTGAATTCATGTTTTGAGTGAGCAAAAATAATGTTATAAAATTGTATGTGGAGATTTGTTAAACTATTAATATTTAGTATCTTGCATACCTGTGTAGAACAACCCCTTTAATTTAGAAATATATGAGTGAACGAATACTACGGGCCTTAATGCAAATGTTTGCCATCATTGCAAAAGTGGATGGCATAAGCAACACAGGCCGTTCTATTGTTGAGTCTTTTTTAAAGCAACAATTAAATAAAGAACAGGTTGAAAAGTACCTTGTTATATTTGATGAATTCATAGAAGCACAGCAGGCAAGCACTAAAAAGAAAGACGGTTCCGCTAAACGTACCTCCTTAAACTCGGTTAAAGTATTAAAGATTTGTACACAGATTAACCAGGAGCTTGAACAGCCGCAAAAAGTTATTGTATTAATTCGTTTGTTGGAGTTTATTTATTCTTCCGATGAGATCTCTGAACAGGAAAATGAATTTGTTATAACGGTGGCTGATACGTTTAATATTTCTATTGAAGAATTTAATCAGCTGCGGGCATTTATTGAAGACACTGCCGAAAAAATTCCGAATACACCGAACATACTCGTTATTAATAATAAAGAGAACGGTTATGAAAACGCCTGCAAACACATTTACTGCGACACTTTAACATCGGATGTACGCGTTATACAAATTGACAGCGTTGGCATGTATGCCCTGAGGATCTATGGTAACATTGAGCTCCAGTTAAACGGGCAGGGAATTTCCAAAGAGCGCGTGCACATATTAACCCCGGGTTCTTCTTTAAGAAACTCTAAGGTAAAACCTATTTACTATAGTGATATCATCGGGCGTTTCCTTGCAGACAGCTCAAAAGCGCGCATCTCCTTTGAGGCAAAAAATATTGAATACAAATTTAAAGGCGGTAAATTAGGTTTACGCGACATTAACATTAACGAAGAAAGCGGAAAGCTAATTGGTATAATGGGAGGTTCGGGTGCCGGTAAATCAACTCTATTAAATGTACTCAATAGTATGGAAACGCCAAGTGCGGGTTCTGTGAAAATAAATGGAAAAAACATTCACACCGAAAGAGAAGCTATTCAAGGTGTAATTGGCCATGTTAGCCAAGATGACCTCTTAATTGAAGAACTTACTGTTTATGAAAACCTTTTTTATAACGCTAAATTATGCTTTGGTAATTTAGATGATGAAGAGATCGCTAAACGTTGTAATAGTTTATTGGCCGACTTAGGTTTAAGTGAAACAAGGCATTTAAAAGTTGGCTCACCCTTAGAAAAAACAATTTCTGGCGGGCAACGTAAACGATTAAATATTTCATTAGAGTTAATACGCGAACCAAGTGTTTTATTTGTTGACGAACCTACATCAGGCTTATCGTCTCGTGACTCTGAAAACATTATGGACCTTTTAAAAGAAT
>JBBRHI010000159.1:0-6647 GCA_038222995.1 Bacteroidia bacterium
TCCCGAAAAGTTAATGCAGATTATTAAGGCACATGATAATGGTGAAGGCATAGAAGGTTTGCATTCAAAGACAAACGAAATGACGTATAAAAAAATACTTTTTATTCTTCGACAAAGGAGCGGTGTTGATTTTACCAATTATAAGCAAACTACTATTCGCAGACGCATTGCCCGAAGATTGGCAATAAGCAAAAAAGAAAAACCGGAAGATTATTTGAAGTTTCTAAAATCAGATAAGAATGAGCAGGACAACTTATATAACGATATGCTTATTCCGGTAACTGCATTTTTTCGTGATCCTGAAATTTTTCAAACTATTAAGGAAAAGATTTTTCCCGAAATTATGAATAACAAACAGACTTCAGATCCCATTCGTATTTGGGTTGCCGGCTGCTCTACCGGAGCGGAAGCCTATTCTCTTGCAATTACACTTCACGAATCTTTAGGAAAAAAGTTATCAGGCAGATTAATTCAAGTTTTCGCCTCTGATATTTCTGAACCTGCCATTGCAAAAGCAAGAACCGGCACTTATTTTAAATCAGAGTTGAAAAATGTTCCTGATTCAATATTGAAAAAATATTTTGTTAAAGTTAGTGAGGGTTACCAGGTGAACAGGCAAATCCGGGATATATGTGTTTTTGCCCACCACGACTTTCTTAAAGACGCTCCTTTTGCAAAGATGTCATTAGTGAGTTGCAGAAACGTACTTATATACATGGATACGTTTTTACAAAAAAAAGCCTTAACTACGTTTCATTATGCGCTTAAGGACAAAGGGTTTCTTTTTTTAGGTAAGTCAGAAACAACCGGTGTTGTTCCTGAGCTATTCGCTCCTTTCACCAAAGGTGACAAGGTTTATTCGCGTAAGTTAACCGCGAGTAGTTTTGTGCCTTTAGCTAAACTTAAAAAAGATGAATTAACAGAATTCACGGTTGCCGCCGGGAAAAACGGCAAACTACAAAAACCGATAACTCCCCAAAATGATTATCGCAAAATAGCAGAAGCAAGTCTCCTTTTGGAAGATACACCGGCAAGTGTGGTAATTAACGACCAGATGGATATTGTGTATTTTCATGGAACTGTGGCGCCGTTCTTAGAGCCATCAAAGGGCAAGCCCACTTTTAACCTGATAAAAATGGCAAAGGAAAGTTTGGCTTTTGAATTGCGTAACGTTTTACATAAGGTGAAAAGCACGAATAATACAGTTACAAAAAAAGGAATTCCTGTTAAAATAAATAACCGCTCATACCTGGTTAGCATAAAAATTAAGCCTCTCGCAGATAGCATTGATCCGCATTACTTAGTTGTATTTCGTAAAACTGCCATGTCTCATAACGCAAATACAACCGGTGGTTTAGCGTTGCAGAATTCTGAGGTCAGTGAGTCTCGCCGAGTTGCGCTGGAACACGAACTTGCCCAAACCCGCGAGGATATGCGCGCGATTACGGAAGAACAAGAAGCGGCGAATGAGGAATTGCAGAGCGCAAACGAAGAGCTTCTTAGCAGTAGCGAGGAACTGCAAAGTTTAAATGAGGAATTAGAAAGCTCAAAAGAGGAAACGCAATCCAGTAATGAAGAACTTATTATTGCGAACCAAGAATTGTTAGATAAACAAGAGCAAATTAATGCAGGGCGACTTTATGCAGAATCAGTTACATCAACAATCCGGGAACCACTCGTTGTTTTGGATAAAGTACTTTCTATAAAGAGCGTTAATCCGGCTTTCACAAAAAAATTTAATATTACCGAACAGGAAGCGTTAGGGAAATTTATTTACGAGATAAAAAGCAATCTTTTTGAAAATAACTTAATGCATTCGATACTGCACAATATTATTTCTAAAAAAATAGAATTAAATGATTATGAATTAACACTTAACTTACCACCTTTGGGCAGGTGTGCATTACTTTTAAATGCCCGGTTGATCATCGGTGAAAAAAACAAAGAACAATTGATCCTTCTTGCTTTTTCCGATATCACAGAAAGGAAAATAGCAGAGCAACGGAAAAAAGAATTTGCAGAAGAACTGGAAACTAAAGTAAAAGTTCGCACGCTACAATTGGAACAAACAAACATGCTCCTTGATCAATACACACACTCTACCAGTCACGAGTTTCAAGAACCTTTAAGGAAAATTATAACGCTATCTAAACTTTTGAATGATAATGAACATAAGTTTAATCCTAAAGAAGTAAAAGAGTATCTTAATAAAATTGAAGGCGCATCGGTGCGGATGCATAAGCTTATACACGATATGTTAAGTTTTGCAAGCTTAACAAATATAGAGCCTCTGCTGGTTAAAACAGACTTGAACGAAATACTCAAAAATATTCTGTTTGACTTTGAGTTACTGATCGAAGAAAAAAAAGCACATATAGTAGTTGATAAACTTCCCGATATAGAAGCCGTGCCTTTTCAAATGAACCAACTCTTTTATGACCTGATCTCGAACGCTCTTAAGTTTTCAAAGAAAAACACCTCACCCATAATTGAAATCTCATCCCATAAACTTACAAAACAAGAGATGACATTACACCCTATGCTCGATCAACATTTAATTTACCACGAAATAATTATCAAAGATAATGGCATTGGCTTCGACCAAAAATATGCACGGCAAATATTTTCAATGTTCCAACGCTTGGTAACAAGCGGCGTATATGCCGGCACAGGCATTGGACTAGCCATGTGCGAAAAAATTGTGCAGACGTACAACGGAGAAATTTTCGCTAAAGGTATCGAGAACGCAGGCGCAACGTTTTACGTTATTTTACCGACTCAACAACCGAAAAATAACGTATAAACTTAATTAAGGAAAGATTATTAACGGTTTTGCTAATAAGATCTGACAGGCTTTTCAGTATAAATGAAACAATCTTTAATTTAACAGTTTTTCCATTCGTATTTTAAGCAGCTATAGTATCTCTAATTCGCTTCCTTATCGGGATCGGTGGATAATTTATAAGTTTTCAAACCTGTTGTTATCTCTTTTTTTATAACAAGAGTGCCTTGTCAATTCACGCTTTTTAACCGCTGCCTAAATTTTCCCAAAGAGAGAATAAATCCCGTTTTAAACTCCCCAATGTGAGATTACATCTCAATTTAAAGTGTGCTTAAAATTTATATTCGGCGGCAATCATTTATTATCATTGGTATTCAGCCTTAATTATATATTAATCAATCTTAACGTAGCACAGGCATGTAATTTGTATATATTTAACAAATCATTAGTTGAGTAGACCTCACGTTAAATGATCAGTTAGGCACAACACCGGTTAGAAGCTAAAATAAAAAAGTATCAAGTACTTTATTTAGCCTCCATTTTTAATGTTTTACAGTACTTATTCGAAGAAAATTTGAAACTATTTATAAAATACATGGTTAGTGCGCGCTGTAAATTAGTAGTAAAAGAGGTTTTAAAAAAAACGGGGCTCCATTTTATTGTAGTTGATTTAGGCGAAGTGGAGATTATGGAAACTATTTCAGATGAGCAACGCGAAAAACTTAAAATTTCACTGTTTGAATCGGGATTTGAACTCATGGATGATAAACGCGCCATCATGATCGAAAAAATAAAGACCATTATTATAGATATGGTGCATCATCCCGATGAGGTCATTAAAGTCAATTTTTCAAATTACCTGAGTGAGAAATTACATCACGATTACACTTATATGTCAAACCTGTTTTCTGAAATACAGGGAACCACCATCGAACAATTTATTATATTACATAAAGTTGAAAGAATAAAAGAGCTGATCATCTATAACGAGCTCAGCATTACTGAAATTGCCTGGAAAATGAATTACAGCAGCGTAGCCCATTTGTCAAATCAATTCAAAAAAGTGACGGGCCTGTCTCCTTCACATTTTAAATTATTAAAAGATAAGCGGAGAAATCCGTTGGAAGAAATTGGAATTAGCAGTAAAGCTATTGTAATATAACATGGAACGCACCAAAACTCATGAATCCGAATATGCCAGCAGCCTTATAGAAGCCAGCCTGGATCCCTTATTTACGATAAGTTTAGAAGGAAAAATAACAGATATGAACCAGGCAGCCATAAATGTTACCGGCACTACACGAAAGGAACTTACCGGAAAAGATTTCTTTATTTATTTTACGGATCCGCAAAAGGCCCGCCAAGTTTACCGGGAAGTATTTGAAAAAGGCTTTGTGAAAGATTGCCCGTTAACGATAAAAGACCATAAATTTACGGATGTATTATTTAACGGATCCGTTTACAAAGGTGAAAACGGGAAAATACTGGGAGCAGTTGTGGTGGCAAGGGATATTACGGAACAGAAAAGTATAGCCGATGAATTAACGAATGCCAAAATAATTGCCGAGCGGGCCGCAAAAAATGCGCAGGATGCCAAGATCAAAGCGGAACTTGCTACCCACATAGCAGAAGACGCCGTGAAAGCAAAGCAGCAGTTTTTATCAAACATGAGCCACGAAATTCGCACGCCGATGAACGCCATTATCGGCTTTACTAAAGTGCTTTTTAATACCACTTTATCGGAAAAACAAAAGGAATACCTTGGCGCTATAAAAACAAGCGGTGATGCGTTGATTGTGCTGATAGACGACATACTTGACCTCGCTAAAGTGGACGCCGGAAAAATGACGTTTGAGCAAACACCTTTTAAAATGGCTTCCTCCATTTCTGCGATGTTACATTTGTTTGAAACAAAGATCCGGGAAAAAAATCTTGAACTGGCTATTGACTATGATGCGAAAATACCTGAGTTTTTGATTGGTGATCCAGTAAGGCTGCATCAAATTATTTTAAATTTGGTAAGTAATGCCGTAAAATTTACAAGTAAGGGAACCATTACAGTAAGCGTTAAACTTATAAAAGAAGACGAAAAAAAAGTTATTATTGAATTTGCCGTAGGAGATACCGGGATTGGCATACCAAGCGATAAATTAAAAGATATTTTTGAAAACTTTCAACAGGCATCCGGCGGAACCTCCCGGCTATATGGCGGAACAGGCCTCGGACTGGCCATTGTAAAACAATTGGTGGAGCCCCAGGGAGGAATTATTCATGTAGAAAGCAAAGTGAATGTAGGCTCTACATTTAGTTTTACACTAACCTTTAACAAAACAAACGAAATTACCGTTACGGAAAATGACATTATAGAAAAGGATAAGGCGCTGATAGGAAAAAAAGTACTGGTAGTGGAGGATATTGCCCTTAACCAACTTTTAATGAAAACGATTTTGGATGAGTTCGGATTTGAAAGGGACATCGCTTCCAACGGAAAAATAGCTATTGAAAAACTTAAGCATAAAACCTTCGATATTATTTTAATGGATCTGCAAATGCCTGAAATGAACGGGTTTGAAACCACGGAATACATTCGGAAAACATTAAAATCCAACATCCCCATTATTGCCTTAACTGCCGATGTTACTACGGTTGATTTAGAAAAATGCAGATCGGTAGGGATGAATGACTATTTAGCTAAACCGGTAAATGAAAAACTATTATACAATAAAATAAGAAGTCTTTTAAAGGACGATGCGCGAACCGAAGTTGAAAAAACGGAGGCTGCCATAAAATACATTAATATGGATTATTTGTATAAACGCACCAAATCCAATCCAAAACTTATAAAGGAAATGATTACGTTGTATTTGGAACAAACACCTCCGCTGGTGAGTTTAATGAAAAAGAGTTTTCTTGATAAAGACTGGGATTCATTACATTCGGCAATTCATAAAATGATTCCTTCGTTTTCCATTATGGGAATTAACAGCGATTTTGAAAAAATGGCTAAAAAAATACAGGACTATGCTAAGGCACAACAACTAACGGATGAAGCACATCACATGGTAGAACAACTCGAGCATGTTTGTATACTTGCTTGTAAAGAACTGGAAGAAGAATTAGAAAAGATCAAACACAGTTAATATGGATAACACAGAAAAAATAAAACTATTTTTAGTGGATGACGATGCCCTGTTTTTAAAGGCATTGGAAATAGATTTTTCACATCGTTCCGATTTTTCAATCAAAACGTTTTCATCAGGTGAACTCTGTATCGAACATTTAGAGGAAAATCCGGATATTATTGTTTTGGATTATCATTTGGATGGCATTAACAGCAGTGCTATGAACGGTATAGATACCTTAGATAAAATTACCTCCTTTAATCCTGAAATAACGGTTATTATGTTATCCTCGCAAGACAAAATTGAAGTGGCGGTAAGCTGCATGCATCATGGGGCTTATGATTATATCGTAAAAAGCGAAACTGCTTTTATCCGGTTACAAAAAGCCATACACATGAGCTTTCGTTATAAAAAGATAGAAAAGGAGTTGAATTGGTATATGGATAAATGTTAGTTTCTGTTACCAGAATCAGTAAATATTGCAAGTCTTTTTAAAAATCGTGTAACAAAACTACTTCATGAATCATCACCTTTGTTATGTAATAATTCCATTACAACTAAACCTAACACACATGGCAACTACTGTAACTCCTGTTAAAACCGAGAAAAAAGTTTCTCCGGAAGTAAACAAAAAACAAATTGAAAACCACAAAAAGACGGCAACTCATTTAGAAGCTGCCGCAAAAAGCCATATAGAGGCTGCCAAACACCATGAAGAGGAGAACCACGAGAAGGCTGCAAAA
>JBBRHI010000160.1:0-6623 GCA_038222995.1 Bacteroidia bacterium
AGAGTCTAATATTGTACAATTAAAATTAAAGAATACATTTTCGCCTGTAAAAATAGTATATCCGTAATCGCAATAAAAAGGAGACCGGATCCACACCGGTAATTTTGCATGCGGGAGAAGCTGTTTAAGAAGACGCGACCTCAGTTTTTTTTCATTATCGGGTGTTTCATTTAGTTTCTTTACTAAAAGGGAAGCTTGTAAACGTTCTTCTATTAGGGTTTTATCTTGCGAATCATACAATTGTCCGCTGATCATTTTCTCTTTTTCCGTTAGCATGGGTGGGTTAACCTTAAACCGTGTAAAGATATGGTTTAAAATGAAACCACTTAGTTACTTAAGCCCGGATAAAAGAGAGTGAATAAACTTTTAACCAAAGGCAATTACCGCTACCTCACTATTTTTTACGGCTTTCTTCACGGAGAGATTATTTACAGATTAAACAATTAAGCTCTTTGTCTTTATGAGTAGTACGGACAGCTTTACCAACCAGTAAATTTTTTTCCTTAGGGCAAAAACGTGTTAGGTTTATAACAGTTATTTGACCGGGGGTAAGGGTTTTAAAATATTTCAAAAAATCGTCAAGCTTTTCTTTGGTTTTACCGTTGTAGTTTACTAAGTAATATTGTGTATCCGTAATTTTAATCAAGTAAACATATTCCACATCATAAAGCTTTTCATAGGTATCCAAAGCAGCTTCTTCGTTTGTAAAAACAGACCCTATTTGGTACACATACATGTTTTTTCGGAATTCACCGTTAATCGTATCATTTACATTTAAGCGATAAGCTGTTTTTCTACCGCTGCTGATTAAACGTTCAAGAGTGCTTGTAGTGGTGTCAGGAATGACGACAGTTTCTTTTTCAGGTGTTTTATCTGCAATGGCACCCGCAATTACAGCATGGGCATAAGTATCAGGCAATGTACCGGTGCAGGTACTAAAAATTAATACGGCCAAAAAAAGCGACCCTGTTATTACTAACAAGCCCTTATAAGTAATTGTTTTATGCTTTAAAAACCCTATGGTTTTAAGTATGTTGTTTGAGTTCATCCTTTTTTATTCAAGCCGTTCTCCCATTACCGTTCCTTTAGTATTATCCCCTGTTCCCGTAAATGTTCCCATTAAATTTTTACCGTCACCCGTTATAGTGGCTTCAATGATACCTATAGTTTCTTTTTCGTTCCCTGAAAGTTTGTAGGTAATTTTCAATACATCATCATCTAATACACCTTTATATTCCATTTTATGAGGAAATAAATTTTCCGGGTTCTCCCTGTTTTCTCCTGCACCCAGTATGGCTTCTTCATTTTGTGTAAAAAGAATTTGATGGGTATGTGTTTCATCGGTATCCGGCTTGTAAATTCCCCGTTCATTTATAAATGTCATTTTCCATTGCCCTTCTATATTTTTGCGGCTGTATTGTTTAATAAGCGCCGTGATTCCTGTTAATAGGATGATAAGGCATAATGTTGCCGAAAAAACCCACATGGCAGTTGATTCATGCGGGTCAAGTTTTGTCGCGTTCATCGGTTTATGGTTTAATTGGTTTAACAGAACGTATTTATTAAAGTATTTCTGTAATAGTGGAATAATACCGAGTTGTAATATGTTCTTCCCTTGCCATAATTGCGAGTACCGCAGCCGGAACCCAGCCGATGATGCTACACTGCAATGCCAGGCAAATAAAGCCAAACAGGATATTTCCCCTTACAAAAAAATAAAACCAGGGAAATAAAACAGTAATGATAATACTTGTATCGGGTTTAAAGAAAAAACGAACGGTAAAAGGATATTTTTTATATGCCTTTGCAGCTAATATGGCCGCGGGGATCCAACCTATCAGGGTACACTGCAGCAGCAAGCAAACTATACCGAGCAAAATGTGCCCTCTTAAAAAGAAATATAAACACGGAAACAGTATGGCTAATATCATTGATTTATTTTTTTTATAATGTGTATGTTAATTTCCCGTCATCCTGCCAACACTTGCTGTTGCTGCCTGCCTCGATGCATTTGAGCCGGTTTCTTGTTTGGGAATGGCACAGTACAGTTTTTTCATACGGCTTTAAAAAATTTACTTGAAAATTCACAATAGTCTTCTATGGTATTTTTATGTTTTGTAAATTCTTTTCGGTTGCTTAAATAATGATCACATTCGGATGCTATTTCTTTCCCGTTTTTTAATTCGTGAACAGTAAGGCATTTAACCTGCTTTTTAGAAACAACAATAATGTAGGTGTTGTCCGGATAAAAATATTTTGCGGACATATCCGCATAGGCCAAGTTTCCACCCGGGCAGAATTTTATTTTTATAAAACAGGGAGTACCGGTTATAAGATCTTGTAACACAAAATCAGGAGCCTGTTCCAAACCGGATTTAACTTGAGATGGTTTAATAAAACCGGGTGACCCCGAAAGAAATACATGATTACCGGCGTTGTAATTTAACACCTTGTATCTAAGGCTGATGAATAATTCTTTTATCAGTGTTTTAGCAACGCGCTCCGTTAGCACGGAGGAAAAATAAGTTCGGTTATTGTTTTTAAAGCCTGCACT
Source organism: Bacteroidia bacterium (assembly GCA_038222995.1). Lineage (GTDB taxonomy): Bacteria > Bacteroidota > Bacteroidia > B-17B0 > Aurantibacillaceae > UBA4416. The sequence goes on from JBBRHI010000160.1 coordinate 2,555, forward strand.
GTAAATACCCGACAAATCTGTTGTTTCACGATTTCTTTGAAAACAGACAAAACACAGCCCGCTTTTAAGCTTGGTATAATCGCTGCATATTTTACACTCTGCCATACCGGTAATTCTTAATTAGTTCCTTAAATCCGGGGTTGAATATGGATTTAGTTAAATCTATAACATTTTTAGGCCAAAAACACCTACGGGCACCCGGGGGCATTAAAACCGTGTATTTTACAGATGGACTATTTAAATCTCTTTATTCATAGGCGTTTCAGCCATTTTTGCTAAAAAATAAACATTTATGGTTTTATTTTGGATTTTGATTTAAACCTCTTTTTTTATAGAAATCATGTTCGGATCTTTTATCGGATTAGGCACGAAAGCACAGTTTTAAATCGGTTAAAAGGTATAATTAAAGATATAGTGAGCTTGAAACCAAGCTTAAAATATTGCTATATTAGCATTGTATATATCCCCACCTTATCTTTAATTACTGATCCGCTTTGCACCGTGCTAAAAAAGGATAACATACACATCATGCTGGCAGACGACCATAACCTGGCCCGTCAAAGTTTCAGCAATTATATTGAAACAAACGGCAAAAACATCCGAATTACGGGAGAAGCATCTAACGGTGCAGAATTGCTGTTGTTGGTAAAAAAGAAGAAGCCTCACATAGTTATACTTGATTTGGAAATGCCCGTAATGAACGGGCATGCAACTTTAAAAGTATTAAAAGAGGAATACCCGGATGTAAAAGTTATTATTTTAAGCTCGCATTATAACGAATTTTACATTTCCGAATTGATCATTTCCGGCGCCAACGGTTATCTCTCTAAGAGTTGCTTTGGCGATGAGTTATTTAAAACCATTTATAAAGTGCATAAACAGGGATTTTATTTTAACCGTTCTGTTTCAAAGCATGTGGTAACTGCTTTAATTGCCGATCGTAAATTACAATATATGATCTCTGAAAACCTTTTATCGAAGCGGGAGATAGAAGTGTTACAGGAAATCTGCAATGAAAAACAAGCAAAAGAGATTGCCGAGCTTTTGCAGATCAGTGAAAATACCGTTGAGTTTCATAAAAAGAATATTTATGTTAAAACTAAAACCGATAGCATTGTAGGGCTTGTAAAATATGCTGTGCGCACCGGTATAACCATTGTCTGATTAGTTGTTTTCATCAATCTCAAAATGATCCGGTGCCTCGGGAGGAAGCACAATGTAAATCCTTATCCATTCTGTATGGCCTTCTATCATTTCCCACGTATGGCCTTCGCCTGAAAGATCATTGGCAATTAAAATAATACCGGGTTCAATCATAAAAGAAGAACCGTTGCTTACCGTAAATTTCAATTTTCCTTTGAGCGTAACTACAAATTGGTAGCGCGGTGCAGGATGCGGGCGCAACTCAAAAGCTTCAATATGATCCTGCATAAAAAAGTGATCTGCAGCAATATGTTTTAATAAAGGAACTTTTCCTTCTAAAAAAGCGCACCCGTTATCGGGAGTATTAATAAGTTTAAAAGCTTTCATGTGCATATATTGATTACGAGGTATAAATTTACAGTGGGAAATTATTTACTCACCAAATTAAAAATTGTTTAATTTATAAAGACTTATCCGGTTGTTTGCAGCTTTACGCTTAAACTAATTAGCGTATTACTATACTTGTATGCCGGCATAAATATATATATTCAATTATGTTATCTACTATTAAAAACTAAAGCTTGAATATGACAAGGATATATTTACTTATTAATGCATTGTTTTACCTTCTGTTTACGGTATGGTGCCTTATAAAGCCTGAAGATACAGCCGGATTTTTAGGGTACAGTTTTTTAAACAACAGTGGCAAAGCGGAGTATTTATCAATTTATACAGGCTTGGAATTAGGTTTTACCGTATTTTTAGCCTTGTGCGCTTTTTATCCTAATATAAGATTGGCAGGGCTTATTTTTTGTGTCTGTATTTATGTTGGTGTAATGATTGTGAGGCCTGCCTCCGCTTTATATTACGGAAACATTTCCCAAGTAACGTATATGGTTGGCGGGTTAGAATACGCGCTTGGAATTTGGGGAATTATTCTTCTTATAAATGAAATAAAAAAAATAAATTAAAATTAAAAATATGATACAGTTAATTGAACATTTACCGGCTAATATGGTTGGTTTTAAGGCCACAGGGCTAGTTACTGAGCTTGATTTTATGGAGGTAGTTATGCCTAAAGTGAAAGAGCTGATTGCTAAAACGGACAAGCTTAATTATATGTTAGTGCTTGACACGTCGGTTAAAAATTTTACTGCCGGTGCCTGGTTTAAAGATGCCACTATGGGAGTTCAACATTTAGCTAAATGGAACAGGGCATCTATTGTAACAGATGTGGATGCTATAAGAACCTTCACAAATATGTTCAGCGTGTTAATGCCAGGCGAATTTAAAGGCTTTAAACAACAAGATCTGCAAGAGGCTATTGACTGGACTTCAGAGAAAACGGTTACAGATTCTTTAAAGAATAAGTAGTTTATTGCACGCATAAAGTATAAAGGGGCGTTGATGTAAATATCTAACGTAAGTTTTGTATTACGCCATTTGTATATTGAACTTGATGGTGAGTTCTCACTTTGTGCATGAACTTACGAATTTTATGCGCAGCCGTTTAGGTAATAGATGTGGCTTTTATTATGGTTTTGAAAAGGCTATGGCGAAGAATTATTTTCAATGTTAAAAACAGCAGGATTGAGATTTATGCTACCTTTATTAAACCTTACTTAACCACTTATTCCGGTACAGTTTATTTTTATCATATGCTTCGGCTTGCTTTTCAATATTAAAATAGCGTTTGCCCCTTGGGTCATTACCAACACCGGCTTGGTAAGCCCAATTACCCCAATTACTGCACACGTCATAATCAATTAGTTGTTGCTCAAAATAAGCTGCACCGTAGCGCCAATCAAGTTTTAAGTCGTTTACTAAATAACTTGCTACGTTTTGTCTTCCGCGGTTGCTCATAAAACCGGTATGTTTTAATTCAAGCATATTTGCATCCACAAAATCAACGCCTGTTTTCCCATCTATCCATTTTTGCAAAATTTCAGGATTATGATTGAGTAAAAGTGAATCGCTATTTTTAATGCCGCTAAGCATAAAAAATTTAGTTCGGTGTTTTTTCATCATAAAGCGAAAATAATCGCGCCACAATAATTCAAATACTAACCAATAGGTCGATTCATTTTCGCCATAAGTCATTTCATACTTTTTCAGTTCGTAATAAATTTCACGAGGCGATAGGCAGCCATGCGCGAGCCATGCCGAAAATTTAGAAGAATAATCAGCTCCCAGTAACTCATTGCGAGTTTCCTTGTATGTTGAAATTGCTTTATTCTCTGAGAAATAATAATGTAATCGCTTATAGCCTTCGGTTTCCCCGCCTTTAAAATCAAAACATTTGCGAGTATCTGATGAAAATGGCATAAGATCTAATTGTTCCGGCCTTAGTAATTCTAAAGGTTTTATGACGGGTGAACGTATAACTTTTGGAGTATCGAAGATGGAACGTATACTTGATTCTTTTTCGGTTTTTTTTCTGAAACTTGTAAATACATCAGGTATATCTTTTATTGAAAAAGGTAAATCTTCGGCATGATAAAGAGTACTTGTACTAAACAATTCTAATACACAGTGTATCTTCCATAATTCTTTTTCAACGATAGATTCCGTGATTTTTTCTTCGTAGGCAACTTCTTTTTTTGCGTAGATCTTTTTTATTCCATATTTATCTGCAACTTTTAATAATTCTTCCGCCGGATTTCCCCTTAAAATCAATAGCCCCGAGCCTAATGCTCTTAACTGCGTATCTAAATCCATTAGTGATTCTAATAAAAATTGAGCCCTAAAATTTCCCGTTTTTTTAAAACCAAATTCTGTTGTTTTAAAATGAGCATTATCAAAGCAATATACAGGTAAAACTTCATCACTATGGTTAATGGCACTTACAAGTGTTTCATTATCATGTAAGCGCAAATCGGTTTTAAACCAAACAATTGATTTTTGCATACTATAAAGAGTTTAAGTT
>JBBRHI010000161.1:0-6607 GCA_038222995.1 Bacteroidia bacterium
TGTATTTTTGAGGTATTAAACTATACACTCATGTCAAAAACAAAAACATCGTATTTCTGCCAGAGCTGTGGCGCGCAGGCTGCTAAATGGGCGGGCAAATGCAATAGTTGCAATGAGTGGAATACCATGGTAGAGGAAGTCGTTCATAAAGAGACGAAGAACGACCGCCTGCAATTATTTTCGTCCGCTAAAAACGAACATAATCAATCCAATAAATCCATTTTACTGCAGGAAATAGGACTTGCCGAATACCCGCGCATTCCGGTTCCGGGGCAAGAATTAACCCGTGTGTTAGGCGGGGGCATTGTGCCGGGGAGCTTGGTGTTGTTTGGCGGTGAGCCGGGAATAGGGAAATCAACCTTAATGTTGCAACTGGCTTTACGGTTAAAAAACTTAAAGGTGCTGTATGTAAGCGGAGAAGAAAGCGAGCAACAAATAAAAATGCGTGCAGAACGCATCGGCATTACAACCGAAAACTGTTTTATACTGCAGGAAACCAATACACAAAATATCTTCGCGCAAATTAATGTGGTGCAACCGCAATTAGTGGTGATTGATTCTATACAAACCATTCATACAAGTTATATCGACAGCAGCCCGGGCAGTGTAAGCCAGGTGCGCGAATGTGCTGCCGAATTTTTACGCTTTGCCAAAGAAACCAATGTGCCTGTTTTTATGATAGGCCATATTACAAAAGAGGGAAGCCTGGCAGGCCCGAAAGTATTGGAACACATGGTTGACACGGTATTGCAGTTTGAAGGCGACAGAAACCATATTTACCGTTTATTACGGGCTACCAAAAACAGGTTTGGAAGCACCAATGAAATGGGAATTTATGAAATGAACGGGGAAGGCTTAAAAGAAGTGCTGAATCCGTCTGAAATTTTAATTACTAACCGGCAAAATGCCACCAGCGGAGTAGCTATTGCAGCAACATTAGAAGGCAACCGGCCGTTGTTAATAGAAACGCAGGCATTAGTGAGTACAGCCGCTTACGGCACGCCGCAAAGGTCTTCCACAGGTTTTGATCTCAGAAGATTGTCGATGTTACTGGCAGTATTGGAAAAACGTTGCGGCTTTAGGTTAGGCGCTAAAGATGTGTTTATTAATATTGCCGGCGGATTAAAAGTGGAAGATCCCGGAATAGACTTGGCTTTAGTGTGTGCTGTGTTATCAAGCAATGAAGATTTGCCGATTGCACAAAATGTTTGCTTTGCTGCCGAGGTAGGGTTGACGGGAGAAATAAGGCCGGTAAACAGAATAGAGCAGCGGATTTCAGAAGCACAAAAATTAGGCTTTGAAACCATTTATATTTCTTCCTATAATTTAAAGGGATTGGATTTAAAGCAATTTAAAATAGAAGTGGTAGCTGTTACAAAAATGGAAGACGTATTTGCGAAATTATTCGGGTAACAAGCGCGAAATTTATTTAAATAAAAATCCCTCCGTATCATTACAGAGGGATTTTTTAAGATAAGTTAATTTCACTTTATCTCAACGCTGTTTGAGGTTGGGCAGGAACCGTTACCGTTACAATAGTTGACAGCCCGGCTTTAGCTTGTACATGGTTAGGGTTTAATTTTAAACATTGTTCCCAATACATTTTTGCTTTATCATAATTCTTTTTCTGATAATAGGCACCGCCTATATTGTAAAACCCTTCCGGGTTAAGCTTATCTAAAATAATGGTTTTTCTTAACTCATAAATGGCACTGTCTAACTGTCCGCGCTGCGCCTTTTGGTAACCACGGTTTAACAGGTCGTTATACATTACGATGTAATAGTTTTTTAAATAAGGGTTATTAGGATATAATGCTTCTGCCTGCTTCCAGTAATATAATGCATCACGGTCGCGGCCTAATTTATAACTACCCAATCCTAAATTTAAATATCCGTTTACGTAACGGGGATGTAATTCAATCGCATGTTTTAAATACTTGATCCCTTTCTCCAATGATTCTTTACGGTGGGCCACAAAGTTTTTAGTATCCGACAAGTCGATGTAACGTGCACCGGCATTACCAAGCACTAATACGGAGTTAGGAACGGTTTCTACATCTTTTAAGAAAAGAGAGATATCATTTTTCCAATCCCAGTTACGTTCCCATGTTTTACATCCGTATAAAAAGGTCATTACTCCCAATAAGCTTAAAAAGCCTATACGCTTGGCAGATAATGAAACGGTTTCGGGGATCTTTTCGAAGGCTTTAAGGATCAGCCATGCAAAGCCAATAACAAAGCCTATGGTAGAGTGAAATAATAAACGTTCACCCATTGTTGCGCCAATGTCCATTAAAATGTTACCGATCATTAATAGGAACGCAAAATAAATAAGGATGGCAAAACCGAGAATGTGTTTCTTCATGAAGAGCCATAATCCTAATATCGCCAAGCCGATGTGCAAAAATAATGATACAAGAGTATCCCAACTTGTCCAGGATCTGAATTCGATGGTGTTGAAAGAATAATCGGATGATAACGGATGCGGTAACCAGCACAAAGTAAAATATTTTAAAAGCACAAATACTTTTGTTGCCCACTGCTCGGCCTGTGTTGCCAATAAATACGGGTTATTCAGGATTTCGGTGTCAGGTACGCCCGGTTTTAATTTTACGGCTACCAAACGCATGGCTAAATAAAACAGGGTTACAAAATACATCCAGCTTAATAAGGTGTGGAAGTTATTTTGCTTGTTTGTTTTTCCTACCACAAAAATACCAAGCCCTAAATAAATAAAAGGGAATAGCCAGTAGCCATAGGTTGGTTTATGATTTGGATTCACATCAATATCAGACTTATATTTTAAAAACAACATAATGCCTGCAGATATTATAAACATGAACATTACCAAGAATATATTTAAATACGGTTTAGCAAATTTTATTAAACCGCCTATTCCGCCAAGTATAAAAATTACTCCGGCAACTTTAACTAACCCGGCATGTTTTTTCATGTCAGGTGAGCCTGATTTCATGATTAAGATAGCGCCAAGTCCAAGCACAGCCACCATGCTCAAAGCAATTAAGAAGGGTTTAATATCAAAATCATTTTTATGAAAAATATACATGGCTACCGGTATCAGTATCAATAAGGTTACAGCGTATTCTTTTGATAACAAGGAAAGGAAAAACGAGAATGAAGCCCACAATAGTAACTCGTTGCGGGTATATTTTTGGTTTTTAAAAAATGTTAAGTACGATCTGTATAAAATTAACCCGCTGATACCGATAGAAGGAATCATAACAGCCACACCGCTTGATTTCATTAAGAATAAAAAGAAACCGACTACTAAAACAACAATTATAAAATAGAGTTTTTTAATTTCGTCGGACGTGTTTGAGAAAAAGCCCGGTGTTTTTAAGTAGTTCTGAAAATCGACATATTTAAACGAATAAAAGAAAGTGAGCGAAAGAAAGATCAGCGAAAAAATCTCATCCCGGCTCTTCACGTTGGCAATTACTTCGGTATGTAAAGGGTGCATTAAAAACAATAAAGCCGAAAGGAATGCGAGGTCTTTAAAATCACTGAAGATACAAGTGCTTAAAAATAAATAGAAAAGCATAACGCCTATAATAAATGTCACAATGTTTACGCCATGCCTGATCGACGCGTCTTTTACCTGGCAATCCACTTCATTAATAATTCCGTCATCGTTTAAATCTTCAGTATCCAGATCCTGTTTTCCGTTTTCGTTTAAATCCCAGCAATTCATGCATTCATTTGCATCAACCACACTGTTGCTGTTTAAATCAATCCATTTATTATATTCAGCTTTATAAGGGTCCGAATTTTTATCAATCACACCATTGTGATTTTTATCTTCTGTAGCGGTATAATTTCCTGTAGGGTAAATACCTATAATTTCCTGTTCAATGGCAAAGCTTACTACGGATAACGGACGGTAACGGCCTCCCGCTAACTGATCGGTTGCATTCATTTTACGGTAAAAACTTTCGTAGGCATCCTTAGTCATAATGTCCTTAATGCCAAAAGCGCCTTTAATAACGTGATCGTTTTGGTGAATAATAATCCCGTCATCTAACGAATATTCATTATGCAAGGAGGTTAGGTTGAAAATAAGGCCTAATAAAATAATGACGATGTACGGTGCTTTTAAGTTTTTAAAAGGAAAAAAACGAAAGCTGTTATTTAATTCAGTAAAAACAGGTTGTTTATCTGCCGGAGGAGTATTCTTTGCCATATTTATATGTTAGTATACAAATATACTTAAAACTTCAAAAAAATGATTTTTAAGATAAAAAAATTAGTTAAAATGAGTAAATTGCCTTATCATTTGCTATGTTCAAGCGCCCTTTAAATTTATATCTATTGCTGGGCTGCGCCCTCATCAGTGCTTTTACGGCTTTTATCATATCGCGTACAAACAATTATACTACTGCAGAGCTTGCACAAACAGCTGAGTTAAAATTGCATGATAAGGAAGTTACTGCGCAAAAAAATCTGAATGTAATTTCGACTTTGCTTAAAAAAACAGGGCCAAGAGAATTATTTAATAAATACGACGGCTCCATTTCTGAACTTTATAAGGAAGAAGGTATTGCTATATATGTTTATACAAACGACAGTTTGGTTTTTTGGTCGGATAATCAGCCTGCTGTTGATCTCTATGCTTACGCAAAGAAATCTAACAATTTTTATTTTTCAAGTGAATCGGCTACTTCCGATTTAACGGGAGATACAGATACAAGCCGGTTTAATGTGCAATTTATTAAAATACGGAACGGATGGTATGAGTGTATCAAACAAAAAGACAGCACTCATGCTAAGTGCACACTTGCTGCCCTTATTGTTATTAAGCCGGAATACGATTTCGAGAACAGTTATATAAATAATCATTTCAGCAGTTGGCTCCGCTTACCGCTGAGTACACAGCTTAAAACGGAATTTAATTATGCCAATCCTTCTATTAAATCAAAATTCGGGAAAACGTTATTTGAAATTTACAGGCCCGACGGATTACACAAAAGAAAAAGTATTAATGTATACACGATAGCCTTTGCCATTTTTTCAGGCTTACTTTTTTTATTGTTTTTATTTTCGTTTTTACGGAATAGGATAAAGAATAAAATTACATTGCTGATCATTTTCGCAACATTTTGCTTTGTTCTGCGAACTGCGATGATCTATTTTAAATACCCCGGTGTTTTTTACAATAGTACTTTATACGACGCCAATATTTTTGCCAACGCATCTTCTTTTTATTTCTCTTATATAGGAGATTTAGTGTTTAACAGTTTACTTATTTTTATGGTGGCCGTATATATTTATAAGCTAAACTACGACTTTACCCGAAAGAGCAGCGCTTTTAATTTAACGGCTTTGTTTTTCAGTACGGGTTTTGTCTTTTTCTTATATTTTACTATCCCTATTTTAATTGACAGTTTGGTAAATAACTCTACCATTTCCTATAATATAAACGAGCTGTTTAATTTTAAGTGGTTAAGCTTGTTAGGCTTACTGTCTGTGGCTTTACTGTTGTTTTCATTTTACTTGGTAGTTGAAAAAACGATTATGGCCTTATTAAGCAATCATAAACTCACGGCCTTAAATAATACACTGTTTTTTATAACTGCTATTTTAACGGCATTACTTGTAAATTATTTGCATTTAAGTTATGCCAATTATTTATGGCCGGTTCCTTTAATTATTATATCTTATTTTTTAAGAAAATATAAAGCATCGTATAATTTTATAAATATCGGCCTCATTGTATTAGTTTCAACACTTATTACGTTTACGCTTTTCAGCAAATATGAGCAGTTAAATAAGCAGCAAACGTATGATGCCATCTCTCTTAATTTAACCGACAGGCAGGATGTTATTGCTGAAAATGAATTCACCAAAATTATTACATCTATACAAACAGATATAAAATTAAAAAATTTACTCTCCTTACTGCCTTTAAGTTCCGAACAAATAGAGCAACGTATCCGGCAGGTAAACTTCAGCGGCTATTTTGAACGTTATGAAGTGCTTATGTCTTTATTTAAAAGTGATTCCACGTCGGTGTTTAAAACGGCAGATCAGATAAATTTAACTCAAGACTATTTTAAAAAACAGATCACTGAAGACGGGTTTCAAACTATTTGCGATAACCTCTATTTTATTGACAAAGATAAAAAACCAATCCGGTACATTGCCGAAATTGATATAGACGACGTTAATAAAAATGCCGGTAAAACGTTTAAATTATATTTACAGCTCGAGCCTAAGTTAGCCGTTAACCTCGGCGCTTTCCCCGACCTGTTGCTTGATAAGTCGATAGAGAGCAAGCTGAGATCAAAAGACATCTCTTATGCAGTGTATGAGTATAATAAATTATTAAGCGCCCACGGCGAATATGAATACCCGGTATTTTTAAACAAGTCATTCATCACTTCAGATAAGGAATACGCGCATTATGTTTATAATTATCAAAAAAACACAGAGATCATTATCAGCGATAAAAAATTCGGATTTTGGCAAAAGTTTACGTTCAACTCTTACCTGTTTTTATTCTTTTCGTTTATAGTTCTTGTTGCTCTTTTCTTTAACTCTATTATCATTAATAAACTGAGTAACCTAAGGTCTTTAAATACACGGATCC
>JBBRHI010000162.1:0-6502 GCA_038222995.1 Bacteroidia bacterium
ATTACGCTGTCGTCGGCCGCCACTACAATAATTGCAATATCCGTTACTTTAGCACCACGCGCACGCATGGCGGTAAACGCCTCGTGGCCCGGTGTATCTAAAAATGTAATTGATTTGCCGCTTTCCATTTTTACGTTATAGCTGCCAATGTGCTGTGTGATACCACCTGCTTCACCTGCCAATACGTTCGATTTACGGATATAATCCAGTAAAGAAGTTTTACCGTGATCCACGTGACCCATAATTGTCACAATTGGCGGCCGTTCTATCATATCTGCAGGATCTTCCGCTTCCTGTTCCTCAATAGCTTCTTGTACTTCAACGCTTACAAACTCTGTTTTAAATCCAAACTCTTCCGCTACAATCGCTAAAGTTTCCGCATCCAAACGCTGGTTAATAGATACGAATAAGCCTAAGCTCATACAGGTGGAAATAATTTGAGTAACAGAAACATTCATCATTTGTGCTAACTGGTTAGCGGACACGAATTCTGTTACCTGTAATGTTTTTTTCTCTAGATCGCTTTGCTCTTGTTGCTCGGCCATTTTATCCCTTACATCATCCCGTTTATCTCTACGGTATTTTGATGCCTTGGATTTAGAGCCTTTGTTACTTAAGCGTGCAAGCGTTTCTTTAATTTGTGCCTGGATCTCTTCATCCGTTAATGCCGGACGAGCCTCCCTGGTATTAGGTAATTTTTTAGCGCGTGGATCGCCGTATTTTTCTTTGGCCCTGTCTTTAGCTATTTGCGCTTGTTCAGTACCTACTTTTTTAATTTCTTCCGGGGTCATTCCGCCTTTGCGGATCCGTTTACGTTTTTTCTTATCAGCTAACGATCCGGGACCTGTAGCTGTAGTAGTTTTTTTAGGATCTTTCGCTACCGGTAATTCAATTTTACCCATAATTTTCGGGCCTTCCAGTTTTTGATAAACTGTTTCATGAAATACCTCTTTATGTTCCTCTTCGGCATCAGGCTCAGCTTTAACAACGGGCTCAACAACTTCAGGGGCTTTCACCTCTTCAATAACTTTTTCTTCCTCTTGCTTTTTTCCTTTAACCGGCTTTGTTTCCTCTTTCTTTTCTTCTTCTTTCTCTTTTTTGGTTTTTTTATCCGGTTTTGTTTTTTGATTCAGCGTGCTTAGGTCTACCATTCCTAATACCTTTGGACCGCTAATAGTTAAACCGGGCTCAACTGTTTCTTCAGTTTCTGTTACCGGTTGTTTAACTTCCGTTTTGGCTTCTGTTTTCGCTTTCTCTTCTGCCGCCTCAATTTTTGCTTTTTCTTCTGCAGCCTTCTTCTCTTCTGCCGCTTTTACTGCTGCGGCCTCTTTTGCTTTAAGCTCTTCTTTTTCTTTTGCAATTTTTGGATCTTCCAGTACAATGGTTTCACGTTTTAATTTATTAAGACTAAGCCCAACGTGCTGAGCTTCTTCTTTGGCAGATTTATCCCCTGAAAATTCTTTTGATAATAAAGAATAGTCTTCATCGCCTATTTTGGCGTTAGGATTATTTTCTACCTGGCGACCTTTAGAAGCAAGGAATTCCGCAATTTTACCTAACGATAAATTGAATTCCTTTGCTACTTTACTTAATCGCATTGTTTTTGCGTCTGACATATGTATTTCCCTTTTCTTTTTAGTTCAAATGTGCCTTTTTATTTTTAAAAAGAAAGCTAACTTTTTTATGCTTAACCATTTATTAATCTTCAAATTCTGACTGAAGCACTTGTTTCACGTCTTCAATCACATCTTCCGTTAAACCTGTTCTGCGCACTAATTCTGCCATATCTAATTCTAAAACCGATTTAGCGGTATCACAGCCGATAGCTTGCAGGGCATTAATTACAGATTCTTCAATTTCATCAGAGAATTCAATTAAATCAACATCTTCAATATCAACCGCTGTTTCATCATTATCGCGGAATACATCAATTTCATACCCCGTCAATTTACCTGCCAGTTTAATATTAAAACCGCCTTTACCGATCGCTAAAGAAATCTGATCCGGTTTTAAAAACACTTCGGCACGCTTAGTGTCTTCGTTTAATTTAACGGTAGTTACTTTGGCGGGGCTTAAGGCACGTTGTATTAAAAGTTGAGGATTAGACGTGTAATTGATGACATCAATATTTTCATTTTTTAATTCGCGAACAATACCGTGAATACGTGAACCCTTCATGCCAACACAAGCACCAACGGGGTCAATACGGTCATCGTAAGATTCTACCGCTACTTTAGCTCTTTCGCCCGGTTCACGAACAATTTTCTTGATCGTAATTAATCCGTCAAACACCTCAGGCACTTCCATCTCAAATAAGCGCTCTAAGAAAGAAGGCGCCGTACGTGACATGATGATAGAAGGTGTTCCGTTTTTTAATTCTACTTTATGCACTACTGCTTTTACAGAATCTCCTTTTTTAAAGAAATCGGAAGGGATTTGTTCTGTTTTTGGCAACAATAATTCGTTTCCTTCGTCATCCAAAAGCATGATCTCTTTTTTCCAAACCTGGTAAACCTCAGCGTTAATAATATCTCCAACGCGTTCTTTGTATTTATTATAAATACCGCTTTTCTCTAATTCAAGAATTTTTTGAACCAAATTCTGACGAACCGATAATACATTACGACGGCCGATCTCATCTAATTTTACTAATTCCGTAACCTCTTCACCAATTTCAAAATCAGGCTCAATTTTATGCGCGTCTGTTAAACTGATGTGCTTATTAGGGTCGTAGTCGAAAGAATCTTCTGCAAATTCATCATCAACGATTGTTCTGTTCTTATAGATCTCAATATCCCCTTTGTCAGGGTTTACGATGATATCAAAGTTTTTATCGGAGCCATATTTTTTAATTAACATGGTACGGAATACATCTTCGATGATGCTCATTAACGTTGCTCTATCAATGTTCTTGTCTACTTTAAATAACGAGAATGATTCAATTAAATTTACACTTTCCATTGTTTTGTTTTTTAAAATGGTAATACGGATTTGGTTTCTTTTGTTTGATTATATGTTAAGGTTATATTTTCTACTACTGTTTGGTTGCCTTTGCCCACGGCTTTTTTCTCTCTCCTCGTTTCTTCCAGTACAAAGCCTTTATCATCGGCACTGATAAGGATCCCTTCATGCTTTGCTCCCTCAGTGGTTTTAACGCTTACTTTAGTATTTAAATATTTTTGATACTGTTCTTTCACTTTAAATCCTTCGGTTGCACCGGGCGATGATACCTGCAACTCATAGTCTTCTTTTTCGCGGTCAAGGCTTCCTTCAATAAAACGGCTCAGTGCCACACAATCCGCAATTACGATATGCTGAGGCGCATCCACGTAAACTTCAATTTTATTGCCCGTCAGTACTTTTACATCTACAATAAACTTATCTGTCCCTTCAAAGTGGGTTTTTATCAGGTCAATTATGGTTTGTTTCTTTATCATTTCACTAAAATAAAAAAGGGACTAACCTGTCCCTGCACTTTCATCTCCTTTATTTTCGGGTACAAATATAGGCATATCTTTTTTATTTGCAAAATTTTAATTACCAAATATTTAGAGATCATTTTTGTAATTTAGTATCACACGCCCTGCAACTATTTAATGTTTAATCGTTTTTTATTTATTGAAAATCATTTTTAGTAATTAAAACACACAATTTTTTAATGTTATGAAAGCAAAAAACAGCACCTCAAACCCCGGCGTTCTTTTAGTAATTTTTTTAATATTTCAGTCAGTTTGGCTGCAGGCTCAGCAAACACAAAGTTTATCTAAAAAATTACATATTTCGGGTGACGAAATGAACAGCCTCTATATAATAGGCGGCGTGTTGATATTCGGCATTGCGAGTTACGTTATCTATTCTATTATCGATAAAAACAGGAAAGTGGATAAACCGGCAAACAACCGTCCGGTGTCTTCTCATAGGCATAACCACCACAGAATTGTTAAAAAATCAACCTAAGAAAGCATCGGTTTTATAGTTTTAACGGGCGAAATAGGCCCATTAATTAGTTAAAAAAAACCTTTTTTTAATTAATTGCCTGAAAAACAATTAATTACTAAAGGCTTTTTTTTTTTGATATTTGTTTCATAGCATTATCTTTGTCGCAAATTATAAAACTAAAACACAATGTCAGACATTTCAGCAAAAGTAAAATCTATTATCGTAGATAAATTAGGAGTAGACGAAAAAGAAGTAACGCCAACAGCAAGTTTCACTAACGACTTAGGTGCAGATTCTTTAGATACAGTAGAATTAATCATGGAATTCGAAAAAGAATTTAACATCGCTATTCCGGACGATCAGGCAGAAAAAATTGCTACTGTTGGAGATGCTATCTCTTACATTGAAGCAAACGCAAAAAACTAAGAACCTTACTTTAATAAAAATATTTTCCTTATGCAATTTAAGCGCGTAGTAGTTACGGGACTTGGTGCTGTTACACCTTTGGGCAGTAATGTTAACGATTATTGGACAAACTTAATTAACGGCGTGAGTGGTGCCGCACCTATTACGCGTTTTGATGCATCGAAATTTAAAACGCGTTTCGCCTGTGAGGTAAAAGGCTTTAAGTTAGAAGACTATTTTGACCGAAAAGAAGCTCAGCGTTTAGATGCATTTTCTCACTACGGAATTGCAGCATCTGTACAAGCTGTAAAAGATGCGGGTTTAGATGCGGAAGGGATTGATAAAAATGAGATCGGTGTTATATGGGGATCGGGAATAGGCGGCTTGGATACATTTCAGGCTGAAACATTTAACTTTGCCAGGGGCGATGGTACCCCTCGCTTTAATCCTTTTTTTATCCCTAAAATGATTGCCGATATTTGTTCGGGACATATTTCTATCCGTTTCGGATTCAGAGGGCCTAATTTTACTACAGTTTCTGCATGCGCTTCTTCAACATCCGCTTTAATTGATGCGTTTACCTATATTAGGTTAGGGCGCGCCAATGCTATTGTAACCGGTGGTTCAGAAGCTGCCATTAACGAAAGCGGTATTGGTGGTTTTAACGCCTGCCAGGCAATGAGTATGCGTAACGACAGCCCTGAAACAGCTTCACGCCCTTACGATAAAGACCGTGACGGGTTTGTTTTGGGAGAAGGCGGCGCAGCATTAATTTTAGAAGACTTAGATCACGCTTTAGCACGCGGCGCAAAAATTTATGCGGAAGTTATTGGCGGCGGTATGAGTGGGGATGCTTACCATATTACGGCACCGCATCCTGACGGGTTAGGCGCTACTTTAGTCATGCAACGCGCATTGAAAGATGCAAATATTTTAGCAAGCGAAGTAGATTATATTAATACACACGGTACAAGTACACCGCTTGGTGACGGCGCCGAATTAAAAGCCATTACAAATGTATTTGGCGCACAGGCTTATGCCATGAATATCAGCTCTACAAAATCCATGACCGGCCATTTATTAGGCGCTGCGGGAGCTGTAGAAGCAATAGCAACTGTATTGACTATTCAAAATAATATTATTCCTCCCACAATAAACCATACTACCCCGGATCCGGATATTGATCCTAAATTGAATTTAACGCTGAACAAAGCACAGGAACGTACCGTGAATGTTGCCATCAGCAATACATTTGGTTTTGGCGGACATAACGCGGCAGTAGTTATGAAAAAATACACGGCTTAATTTATTACCTTGATAAAGCTTTTATCTGTTTTAAATAATTCATCTAAAGAAGATAAAGAGTTTAAACAAAAGCTTAAAAATATTTTAGGATTTTATCCTAATAACCTTGCGTTGTATAAGCAAGCTTTTCGCCACAGTTCTATTGATACGATTGATGAACATTTACAAAGCAATGAACGCTTAGAATTTTTAGGGGATGCTATTTTAGGAGTTGTTGTAAGTGAATACTTATTTAAACTGTATCCTAAAAAAGATGAAGGGTTTTTGACCCAGATCAGGAGCCGCATTGTAAACGGGCAACATTTATACGGACTTTCAAAAAAATTCGGATTCGATACCTTACTTCATTCCAACTTAACCAAAAAAGAAAAAATAGCATCTTCTGCCTACGGAGATGTATTTGAAGCCTTTATTGGTGCGGTATTTATGGACAAAGGCTTTGAGATTACCAAAAAATTTATTTTGAACCGCATTATAAAAATGCATTTGGATATGAGCCGTTTATTGGAGAACGATACGGATTATAAATCGCAATTCCAGATTTTGATGCAGCGTAAAAAGAAAAAATTTGAATACATTACTTTAAAAGAAGAGCACATCGGTAAAGAGAAATTATATACGATTCAATTGTTGGTTGACGATGTACCGCAAGCGGCATTTGAACATAAATCAAAAAAGGTAGCCGAACAAAAAGTAGCTCAAATTGCTTTGGAAAGCATAAGTAAAATTTAATTTTATACCTGATATAACCAATACATGCCGCTACGGTTATGTGTAGTGATATTAAAACAGGCTCAACTGTGTATCTCCCGCCTTGTAATTAAAATCATCACAATTCAAGCCTTTTCCGGAG
>JBBRHI010000163.1:0-6493 GCA_038222995.1 Bacteroidia bacterium
GGGTGGCAATACTTATGTGTTCGAAGACATTGTATCTGCCGACGGCGAGCCTTTAGGAAAAGAAGCAGTACAGAAAATGTTGGATTCAGCTAAACAAATTATTGAAAAGAAAAAACCGGATGCATAATCAGGTAATCATAAAAAAAGCCGTGCCCTTAATTAAGGCACGGCTTTTTTATTTTAGGACGTTACTACACGTTACCGTATTAAAACATTACCGGTTATATGTGTCCTATTTTAATTTAAATGCTACCGGAATATTGAACCGTACTTTTACGGCATGCCCTGCATTTTTCCCGGGTTTTTTCCATTTCGGTAATTTATTAAGAACCCGCACTACTTCCTCATCACAGCCTAAGCCTATCCCTTTCAATACTTTTGCGGATTCTACTTTACCTACCTCGTTTACTACAAACGAAACGTATACCACACCTTGCACCCCTGCTTCTTTTGCTAACTCAGGATAAACAATATTTCTGCCTATAGCGGCAATCAGCCCGTCCATGCCGCCTTCAAATTCAGGCGGCTCTTCTGCAAAAATAACAGGTTCTGCAGAAACACTTGGTGTTGCGGCAATAACTATATTCACAGCCGTTGCGGTTGATGTTTCAGAGCCTATAGGGGCAGTTCCCGTCGCTGTTTGAGATCCTACGCCGCTTACCGGGTTGTCGATAGCAGTAACGGTAGCTGTCGGCGCATCGTCCGTAATACGGGCAGCCATACCGCCTTCGGGTGCAGTAGCAGCAACTGCGGTATTTTGCACAGGTTCCGGTAACGGTGTGTTATCAACCGTGGTTACATACTCTATCGGTTCTATTGTCGGATCGTTAAAGGCGATCACTTTTTCTTCGGAAGCACTGGCATTTACTTTATTATAAATAAACACAGAACCGAAAAGAAGTAATACCAAACTTCCTAAACATAAAAGCGATTTTTTTAAAGAATCGGTGTAACTTTCTCTGATCTCATAAGCGCCGTAATCTTTGTTCCTGTTCTCAAAGATCACGCTGTTGAGCTTACTCGAGTTATTTCCTAAAATATTCATAATGATTTTTTTAAAAGATTTATAAGTTTATTTTTTCCAAACTTCTCTTTTTACGCGCTTAAGATGTGTTTGCCGGTATAAAGGTAGAACGGCTTAAAACAAAAAACCACATCTTATTGAGATGTGGTTAGTTTGACTTTATAATTGGTAGGTATTGGCGTAGAACCGGATTATTATTTGGTGTAAACGGATGTACAACTGTCTTTATTAACGCTTATAGTTGTAGTGTAGGTTAAATTAATTTTAGAAGCGGTAGATAATGTTCCCGAACCGGCCGCAAAACCTATAGTAGAAGCGGTATTGTTTCGTACTTGTTGATAAGGAATGGTGAATGTACTGTTAGTTACATTTGCATAAACAGTATACGTATTGAGTCCGTAAAAATTTTCAATAATAACAGCATTACTTAATGAACTTGATTTTGTAATAGTTACCGTATAAGTATTAGGAGTTGTACTTGTGGTACTGTTTTCGCTTACATTCCAGTTAGAGATAAATTTATCTCTTGCATCTGTTGAAGGCGTTGTTGGTGAGGTAGGATCATCTTTTTTATCCGGTTTACAGGATATGACCAACAAGCCGATAGTTAAAGAGGAAAGATAAATCAGTTTATTCAGTTTCATAGTTTTTGTTTTAAGGGTTAAGGTATTTTATAATATATTACCGCAACGTATTTTGAGAGTAATACGCAATTTCTTTGTTGAATTTTTTACGAGCCAATAGCGGCGCTAAACGCGAGAGTATTGTAATGATCGGCGATAAAATTAAAATTCCGGTTGGTAATACGATCCCAAAAATACGCACCCGTGTTTTGCGTTGCTCGCTGCCGGCACTTCCTTTTTTAGAAATATAATTTGCGTATAGTGGAAATAAAGCCCGTCCTCTTCCTTCCATTAGTAATAAATTTCCTCTTATATCCAGCGCGCCTGCGGCATTCAGCTCGGGCTGTATGGCTTGCAGGTTTCCGCTTTCCAGGCGCTTTAAAATAATAGTGCCGAATTCGGGTGCTTTTATAATGTCTTGTTCCGTAACGCCGTATTTTGGAAAAATGCCCAGGTATTTTTCGTTAGTTCCTTTTAGGACGTGTGCTAAAACAGTTACAAGGCTTACCAGGTTTGATGAGCGATCTACAAACGTAATGTTTCCCACTAAATTTGCTTTGAGGTTGAGCAGGCGTTGTTTCATTTTTTCCTGAGCGCCTAACCACATATTTCTGCAATTAATAATGGTAACCACCGGTTTATTTGCCAACACCCGTTTTGCCTGTTCTGTTTGCAAAAAACTGTTTATAGGAACGCATACGCTCAAAAACCAGGGCTGATAAGCAATTACAGCCATATCATAATTTATGGATTCATCTATTTGTAAAGGCTCCAGTTCGCAGGCAATGCCATGCACCGTTTCCGGGAAAGCGTCAAAAAACTCGGTATACTTCCATGGGTAAGGAAATGATTTTTTTGGTTTTATTAATTGATAATGTAACGTATACCCGGCATTTTCTTTAAAAGGCTTAAGTGTAGCATCCAACACCTGTTTGGCTTGGCCCGTTTGAGAAAAATAAATAACTAAAATGTGTTTCATAGTTTGTAAGTCTGTAGCGGCAATAGAGTCGGATAATTTTTTCCTGTCAAAGATAATTGTTTAGGATAATATTATTCCCACAAATTAAAAATTAAATTAGTGTACCTTTGTGCCATGATAGCGCTTGGCCATACCTTAGTTTCAGAAGATGTATTCGATAAAAAATTTGTGTGCGATTTGGGCGCCTGCAAAGGAGAATGCTGCGTGTCAGGAGACAGTGGCGCACCTTTACATAAAAAAGAATTAAAAACGCTTGATAAAGTTTATCCTGAAGTAAAACCTTACATGAATGCCAAAGGCATTGTGGCTGTTGAGAAACAAGGTACTTATGTATTAGACAGTGACGGCGATTATACAACAACCCTCGTAAGTGAAGGTGCTGAATGTGCCTTTGTTTATTTTGATGAACAACATATTGCTAAATGCGCCATAGAAAAAGCATATATGGAAGGGAAGATAGAATGGAAAAAGCCGATCTCCTGCCATTTATATCCTATTCGTATTACTGAATTTAAAGAATATGATGCGGTTAATTACCACAGCTGGCATATTTGCAAACCGGCATGTGAATGCGGCCAGCAGCTTAATGTCCCTGTTTTTAAATTTTTGAAAGAACCCTTGATCCGTAAATACGGTGAAGCTTGGTACGACGAACTCGACCAAGTTTATAAGGCTTACTCCATGAAATAATTTTAACGTTCGTTTGCAATTAATGAGGAGATGAGATGATATCTCATTAAACTTATGCTTATCTTTTAAGTCATATAACCCACTATGGCTACACCTGTTCAATACATTCTGCATTTATATAAACGTTTCGGTTTCGGTATTTCGTTAGAAGAAGCAAAACTCTTAAAGTCAAAAAAGCTCGGGGAGATCGTTAATGAATTATTTAATGCGTCTATTGTTTCTGCAGGCCTTGCATCTGTTGCCATAAGCAGTATCCCGAAAGCAAAAGATGCCATGACGGAAGGCATGAATAAAAAAGACCTGAATAAACTGATTAATGAATACAGTGAAAACCTAAATACCGATTGGATCAAGCAACTGGTCAATACAAAGGCCGTTGTCAGAGAAAAACAAACCCTGTTCTGGCATAATCATTTTGCATGCCGTTTGCGGAATCCTTATTTAGTGCAGGAACTGAATAATATTCACCGCAAGTTCGCGTTCGCTAACTTTAGAGAGTTGTTATTTAATGTGAGTAAAAGCGCTGCTATGCTGCAGTTTTTGAATAATCAGCAAAATAAAAAAACGCATCCTAACGAAAATTTTGCGCGTGAGCTAATGGAGCTGTTTACCTTGGGAAGAGGAAATTATAACGAACAGGATGTGAAAGAAAGTGCCAGGGCCTTTACGGGCTGGTCGTTTAACAAAGATACCTTTGAATACGAGTTTAAAGAAAAGCAGCACGATTTTGATAAGAAAACCTTTTTAGGGCGCGAGGGAAATTTTGCGGGCGAGGATATCATTAATATCATTATGGATCAACGACAGACCGCTTACTTTTTATGTAAAAAAATGTATGCCTATTATGTAAATGATGTGATTGACGAAAAACGGGTGAAAGAGCTGGCTGATTTTTATTACATGAACCAATACGATACAGATAAGCTGCTTCGTAAAATCGCTTTGTCTGACTGGTTTTATGCCCCTCAAAATATAGGCAACAAAATAAAAGCGCCGGTCGATTTTTTAGTAACGCTTAACCGCCAATTTAATATTGAATACGAAAGTAATTCAACCTTAATTGTTATTCAGCGAAGTTTAGGCCAACTATTATTTTACCCGCCTAATGTTGCCGGCTGGCCCGGGGGAAAAAGCTGGATCAACTCTTCCACTTTAATGCTCAGGCTGCGCTTACCGTCGATGCTGCTTAACAGCGGTGTTATTGATATTGAAGCGGAGGACGATGACCCGGATGACGGCATTATGGCGATGACAAAATCAGTATACAAAAATTATAAGACACAGGTAAACTGGGAAAAAATTACCGGCGAATATAAAAATGCAGAGCTTAATGATATAGCTTCCGTATTGTTGGGCAGCGATTTGGAAACTAATCTTAAATCGGTTATTCAAACAAATACGGGGTCTGCCAAAGAACGGATATTGAAATTAATTTCTTTACCTCATTATCAATTATATTAAACATGGACAGAAGGGATTTTTTAAAACAATCAAGTTTGGCATCAGGATATTTTATGATCCCGTCATTTTTAAAACCATTGGAAACCATTGGAATTAATCCTTCAGGTAAGAAGAACCTGATCGTGATCCAGTTTTCGGGAGGTAACGACGGCTTAAATACCGTAATTCCCTACAATAATGATATTTATTACAAGCTTCGTAAAAATATCGGCATTAAAAAAGAAGAAGTCCTTATGCTGGATAAAGAGCTTGGGTTAAACCCTGCCATGGCTGCTTTTAAAGGCTTGTACGATCAGGGCTATGTAACAGTATTAAATAATGTGGGTTATCCGAATCCCGACCGCTCCCATTTCAGGAGTATGGATATTTGGCAAAGCGCAAGCTCAAGCAAAGACTATATAAGTACGGGTTGGTTGGGCCGATACCTCGACAGCCAATGCCACTCGCCCTATGAGGGAATTGAGATCGATACAAATTTATCGCTTGCTTTAAAAGGAAAAAAACTAAGCGGCATTGCTACCAAAAACGCGGGCCAATTATATGAAGAAACGAAAGCGCCTTATTTCGATTCGGTAACCTCATATCTAAAACCTGAAATGCTGGACGAAGATAATTTGGGTTACTTATATAAAACCATGTTAAGCACAACGTCTTCTGCCAAATACATTTACGAAACGCAAAAAACCTATAAAAACACCTTTGAATATCCCAATACAGAATTTGCAAAAGAATTAAAAACGATCTCCACATTCATTAACAGCGGCTTAAACACATCTGTATATTATGTAAGCCTTGCCAGCTTTGATACGCATGTAGGGCAACTGAATAAGCAACAAAATTTATTAACGCAGTATAGTGAAGGCGTTGCCGCTTTAGTAAACGATTTAAAAGCCAATAATAAATTTGATGATACACTGATTTTAACCTTTAGTGAATTTGGAAGAAGGGTGGAAGAAAATGCAAGCGGGGGCACAGATCACGGTACGGCAAGCAATATGTTTATTATAGGATCTCAATTAAAAAAGAAAGGCATTTTTAATGAAGCACCCGACCTTGTAAATTTAGTAGACGGCGACTTAAAGCACCATATCGATTTCAGGCAGGTATATGCTACAGTGCTTGATAACTGGCTTAAAGCAGACAGTACGGCAATATTAAACGAAAAATTCGTGAACCTGAATTTCGTGTAGGTTTTTTTAAGCGTTAAATTGATAATGACTGTAATCTAACAGCACCGTTTTTAAAAAATCATCATCTTTTAAATTTACGCTCACGCCCATTTTTAATTTCACTTTATCGGCCAGTAATTTTAAATTTTCGGGTTTATTATTTTCCATGCTGTGATTAAGTATCTCTTTAATAATACCAACGTCTTTATCTGAGAGTAAAGATACTTGATCAAACACAATTGTATAACTCGGAATTTGCCTGTAAAGAATGGTATCTCTTAATGAAGCGTTACTATTGTTTTTAATAACGGTAGTGCCGGCCGCCATATCCCCTAAGCGCTGACTTTTTTCGGAGACAGGAATACAAATGATGGCAACAATGCCGTTAAACAGCTGTACATCAATGATCCGGAAAACAGACCGCAACATATACGAGCTGATGCCTGCTTGCGTACCGTCGGTTTTTACAACTTTGATGCCCATAATTTTTTTCCCCAGGCTTTGCCCGTTCATAAACGTTTCGCTTAAAAAATGATACAGTAAAACA
>JBBRHI010000164.1:0-6458 GCA_038222995.1 Bacteroidia bacterium
ATAACCGATGGAACCAACCGAGTTTACCGGCAGTTGCTTGGCATTGGTATATTTAGAGACTTGCGCTTTAAAAAAATCACGGAAACAGCTTTTAATCATGTCTTTTACGTAACTGTCGTTATTATACTCCGCTAAAAAGGAAACCAGGCTTGCCAGGTATTTGCTTGGCATAGGCCTTTTATAAACATTCTCTAAAATAATTTCACGGTGGTAGCCGGCTGTTTCAAATGCCTTTACCAAGTGTTGGGGCAAGGCGCCGTCAAAATAATGTTGCACAAATGTCCGGCCTATGGTTGCACCGCTGCCATGGTCACCAAATAAATATCCCACCGACGGAATGTTCTCTACCACCTCGTTGCCATCATATAAGCAGCTGTTGCTTCCTGTCCCCAATATGCAGGCAATACCGCGTTCTTTACCGAATAGAGCCCTGGCAGAGGCTAACAGGTCGTGGTTTACTTCCGATACAATGTTTCCGAAAGCCAGGTATAAGCCTTGCTTTACAACATGCACTTTATCTGTAGTGGAGCAACCGGCTCCGTAATAAGCAATTTGTTTAATGTGAGGTAACTGGTCATGTAATACAGGAAGCAGCACATCTTTTATCTCGTTGTAAATATCTTCGCTGCTTTGAAAATAGGGATTAAAGCCAATAGTTTGATATTGCAGAACAATGTTGTTGTTATTGATGAGAACCCAATCTGTTTTTGTGGAGCCGCTGTCGGCAATTAAAATGGACATGTTAAAAGTACCTCTCTATAGTTTAAACCCGATTACCAAAATATCATCTACCTGCTCGTTATTACTCTTCCATTGCAGATGTTCAAGTTTAATATTATTTTCCTGTATATTAAAACTTTCAATGTGATTTTTCATAATTAACTCTTTAAACTTTCGGGTGCTGAATTTTTTACTGTTTTGTCCTCCAAACTGATCCGCATAGCCATCCGTAAAAATGTAAAACGAATCATCTTTACCGGCATGTATGGTATGAGTGGTGTAAGCAATGGTCTCTTCTCTTTCCGATTGTTTTGTGCCGATGGGGAATTTATCTCCTTTGATTTCGTTTAACACTCCTCCGTTCACAATCCACAGAGGCCTCATAGCTCCCGCATAATCAATGGTTCGGGCAGCATGGTTTATTTTACAGATCGCGATATCCATTCCGTCTTTCGATTCAGATTCATTTTTATAAAGGGCTTCCAATACACCTTTATTCAATTCCGTTAAA
Source organism: Bacteroidia bacterium (assembly GCA_038222995.1). Lineage (GTDB taxonomy): Bacteria > Bacteroidota > Bacteroidia > B-17B0 > Aurantibacillaceae > UBA4416. The sequence continues at coordinate 1,232 of JBBRHI010000164.1, forward strand.
ATATCTTTGGGGTCAGTGATTTTATTTTCATTTACAATACGGTTTAAAATATTGTAACCTATTAAACTCATAAAGGCACCCGGCACCCCGTGGCCCGTACAATCAACCGCTGCAATAATGCTCATCCCGTTTAAATGGGTAAACCAATAAAAATCGCCGCTTACAATATCTTTTGTTAAGTATAACGTAAAAGAGTCTGGCAAATAATGCTTTATCAGGCTTTGTTGCGGAAGTATGGCATGTTGGATCTTTCGCGCGTAAGATATACTGTCTGTAATATCTTTGTTTTTTTGATAGATGATCTGTTCCTGTTTTTTACGTTCGGTAACATCTGTATCAATAATAATAATTTTTTTAAGAACACCGGTTTCATCAAATATGGGAGTGAGGGTTGAGGATTCCCATATTTCGTTACCGTCATCAAATTTATTTAAAGCTTCGTAGTTTACCGATTTCTTATGGTAAACCGCATCTGCAACAATGGTTTTAATATTAGGGTTATTACTGATCTCAAATATCGTTTCTCCAACGGTGCGTTTTAATTCTTCTAACGTAATGCCGTTTAATTTCACAAAGCTTTCATTTACGTATTCAAGCCTGCCTTCAGGGTCTAAAATTAATACCACATTATCTGTACGGCTTGCTACCAATGATAATTGTTCTAATTCTACATTTTTACTTTCAATGATCTTTGATTGTTTTTCAATTTCAAAAGTGCGTTCATTAACCCGTTGTTCCAATAATACATTTTCATTTTGTAAGGCTTGTAAACGGTATTTTACAAACGAGTAAATAATAAATGATCCTACAATAACTACTAAAACCCAGAACCACCAACGTTTCCAAATAGGCGTTAAAATTGAAAAGGAATAACTTGTTTCATTGCTCCACATATCTTCTTCATTTTTTGCCTGTACAACAAATGTATAATTGCCGGGAGAAAGATTATTATAGGTTACCAGTTTGCCTTCGCCCGAATAGATCCATTTTTCTTCAAAACCGGTTAATTTATAGCGGTATAACAACTTATCCGGGTTCTTAAGCCAGATGCCGTTAAAATCAAAGGTCATATTATTTTGATTGTACTTAAATTCACGGATCGAATCGAGCGGAAAAAGTTTATAATTTATTTGAAGAGATCGTATAAAAGCGCCCGGCTTTAAAGAATCAAGAGCGCTTTGATTGGCCCTGTAAACCAATACCCCGTTATTGGTGCCGCTGTAAAAGGTTTGCCCGCTCAGGTAAACGGCATTTAAATTAGGCTCAAGGTCACCGTCAAACAAATCGTAATACGTTACGGTATTGTCTTTACAGTTTATTTTATCTATTCCTTTTGAATTAACCGCAAATACAGTGTTTTTGTAAGCAACCAATTGTTGCGGCTGTTCATCCCTTAAACCGTTTTTAGCATTTATGGAAGTCAATGTTTTACCGTCGTACTTAATAACGCCGTTAGCATTAGTGGTTGCCCAAATGGAGTTGTATTGATCCTTACATAAAGAAAATACAGTTTGAGAGTTAAGCTTGAACTTTTGAGTAAGGCTTATAAATTTATTATTCTCAAAAACTTGGAGGCCTCCGCCATCTGTAGCAATGTAAAGTTTCCCGTTATTATCGGTGATGGAGGCATATACGTAATCACTTCCAAGCCCTTCAGCCTGTGTATAAGTATGCTCAATCTTAAAGCTTTTATACATTCCTTCTAAACTCACCGTGGCTTTAGTTAAGCCGCCGCCAAGGGTAGAAATATAGACTGTGCTTTGATCTGCAAAATAAATATTGGAAATGTTATCGTTTGGCAGTGCATCATCCGTTGAATTAATGATAATGCTTTTGTTATTTTCTGCGCTTAAAATAATAATTCCGTTGCCGTAAGTTCCAAACCAAATGTTGCCGTCGGGCGATTTTATAGCACAGGAGATGGTATACTTTGTAAGGTCACGGATTTTATTAGCTACATATTTCCCTTCACCGGTAGTCATTATTTTAGAAATGCCCGTGGTGGTTCCTATCCATATCGAATTATCGTTGTCGGTTGCCAGTGCCAATACTTTATCATCCGGTAAGCCTTTACCTGCATTTATAAAGTCATATCTTTTTGAATAAAGCTGGCTTAATCCTTTTTTAGACGCAAGCCATATTTGATTGGTATTATCAAAAAAGACAGTGTTGACAGAACCGGTTTGAATGTTTTGCCCGTAATCGTAAACAGAGAATTTCCCTTCGCTGATGGTAATGATCCCGTTTTTTTCTGTAGTAATGGTAAGCTTTTCGGGAATCTCGGATCTAACGTTAAGCACGGTTCCCAAGGTCCATTTATAAAAAAACGGGATGCGTTCTATAGCTTTGGTTTTTAAATTATAATAACAGGCTCCGGAATCCTGCATGGCAATTACCAAGCGGTTTTCGCAAAGCGTTACGTCGCGTACAATGTTATCGGGTAAGCCGGTTTTATCTGAAATAACGGTAAAATAAGGATACGTTTCAATAGTATTAATCTGTGTGATACCTCCATCCGTGCTGCACCAAATAAATTTGCTGTTATCGGTGGTTAAAGAATATACTACATTATCACCCATGCCGTTTTTGGCAGTGTAATGCTTTACCCGGTTATTTGAAAAAGCGTAAATACCGTTACCATAGGTTGCAATAAACAGGGTAGAGTTTAGCTCGCAAAAAGCGGTTATTTTTTCTTCATTGGCGCCTTCTTTAAAATTAAGGGAATCGAGTTGCCCGTTTTTTAAAGTGAAGACCTTTCCGTTCTTAGCGCCAATCCAGATGGTTTGATCATGATCAATGAAAAGGGCGGTGATCTCTTTATGTAAAAAATTATCGAAAGGTACGGCCGATCTTCCGTCAAATTTGTAAAGTCCGTCGTTAGTACCTATCCATAAAAAACCGGTCTTGTCCTGCGCAATCGCATTAACACCCACATCTTTTTTGCCCGTAAATGAAAAGTAGTTTTTAACTTGGAGCTGAGAAAATAAACCGGATGAAAGAGCGAATAAATAAAAAACAACTAGTATTCGTTTCATCATAAATTATGCTTTAGGTTTCAGGGTTGTTTTTACTTCAACCTTTATAACTGAAGCAATTTTTTGATTTACTATTTTAGGAACTGTAATATTATGATCTTCTAAAGGCACATCAAAGCTCGATTCAATGATCAGCTCTTTATCTTTTACGGTTATTTTTCCTTTAATGATCTTTTCTTTTTCGGTGCCGTGTATATTAAAGGTTCCTTTTACCCTAACTGGGTAAGTTCCATTCTTGGTGAAATCAACATCTTCAATAATTTTACCTTTAAATACGGCAGTTTTGTACTTGTTGGTTTCCATATAGTTTTCCTGGAAGTGTTCCCTTTGTAAGCCGCTGTTAAAGCCTTCAAATGTTTCTATAAGTACCGAAAAGGCCACATTTTTTGTTGCTTCATCTACCACTGCGTTTGTTTTGTTCGATTGCGCTTTAATTAATTCTAAAGGCGCTTCAGAAGTAAATTTTGTAAGACCATCCTTACAAAGGTATACCTGCGAATAAAAAACATGACCCGTAAAACATAAAGAAAGGAACAAAACAAATTTCATATATCGGTATATTATAGAAGTAAATATAATGATTTTTGTTTGTATTAAAACAATACAAATTTAGTAAGCCGACTACCGGTAAATCCCTTTTTTAGTATCTTTAAACCCTATGTTTAATTTTTCCTTTTTTGTATACACCTTCTTTCAAAAACGCCGGTTTATTTTTATCGTTTTGGTATTGGTGTGTTGCGCAGGACTGGGCTTTCTGGCATCAAAAATTAAACTGGAAGAAGACATTACCCGATTTGTTCCATCCGATAAAAATTCCGCCTCCATAAATTCTATTTTAGAGAATTTAAAATCAAAAGATAAACTTATCGTTCATTTTTCCGGCAAAAACGAAGCAGATGCGGATCAATTAACGGAAACCGCCGATTCATTATATGCCGCACTTTTAAAAACGCTTGGCCCTGATGATTATTCAGATATTACGTTTAAAATTTCGGATGATCGCATGCAACAGATCTAAGACCTGTTTTATCATAACTTACCGGTGTTTTTGGAGGCAGGCGATTATTCGAAAATCTCTGATGTTATTATGCCTGACAGTATTGCCGCTACACTTAAAAAAGAATACAGCGTTTTGCTTTCACCTTCGGGGATGGTACTTGGGAAATACATTCGCCGCGATCCCCTAAACTTTACACCTATTGCACTTAAAAAGCTTCAAAACATTCAGCTCGACGAAAATTTTGAAACCTATAACAGCCATATTGTTACAAAAGATCACAAGCATTTACTGTTATTTATAACACCCGCACACCTGCCAAGCGATACGAAGGGCAACGCCCGGTTAATACATATAGTCGACAGCTTATGCGATAAAACGACCGCAAGTTATAAAGCTATTGTAGCTGAATCATTCGGTGCGGCTATGGTATCGGAAGGTAATGCCAACCAATTGCGTAAAGACAGCATTTATACTACCGGTATAGCGGTTATATTGATTGCGCTTATCCTGGGCTTTTATTTTAAGAACCCTTTAGTAACAGTGTTTATTTTATTCCCGGTTGTTTTTGGGATGGTGTTTGCCCTTAGCTTTTTGTTTTTACTCAAAGGTGTTGTATCGGCAATTGCCATTGGTTCGGGCGCCATAGTGCTCGGTATTGCCATTAATTATTCCTTGCATTTCTTTACTCACTATAAACATACGCGTAATGTTAAAACAGTTTTAAAAGACCTTACAGTGCCTATGTTAATTGGCTGTACAACTACAGTGGGTGCTTTTTTAAGCTTGCTCTTTGCCAAGTCCGAAGCCCTGCATGACTTTGGCTTGTTTGCCGCCTTTTCTTTAATAGGGGCTATGTTGTTTTCCATGATTGTATTACCGCATTTGTTACGTTTCAGTTTTAAGAAAGAGCATGTGAATGATGAATATGAAGGTGCGCAGCATGATACAATGATCGATCGTTTCACTTCTTACCGCTTCGATAAAAATAAAATTATTGTTATTACGGCATTCATGCTCACTATTGTATTTGCTTTCTTTGCCCGTTCTGTTTCTTTTGAAAGTGATATGAACAGCATGAGCTTTATGACCGATAAGACGCGCGCGGCAGAAAAGCACCTTGATGAAGTCAATAACTTTGCAGCCCGCTCGGTATATGTATTCAGCAACGGGGCTAATTTAAACGAAGCATTAG
>JBBRHI010000165.1:0-6404 GCA_038222995.1 Bacteroidia bacterium
TCTTCATCCGAGGCTTTTATGCTGGATCTTTAAACTTCAGCAGTTACAATTTCAGCTTTAGTGACTCCGTTATATTGAATAATTAAATGATCTTTCCGTTGTTCGATTAACCCTTTCTGCGCAAAATTACCGTAATTAAAATTAAGAGGGAGTATCACATACCTGTATTTATGGTGATTTAACCTGAGCTTTTTAATAAGGTTACTTTTTTCTGATTGTTCCACTTCATCTAAGAATAATGTTTTTGGTTTCACTTTAAAGTGTAAGTAATAGTCAATAGCTATAAGCTCCCGCAAAACGCCATCATCACCATAATGCTCGTTTGTGTAATTAGTAATGATCTCAAAAATATCATTCAAAGCATATTTATGATACTCTTTTACTGTGCCGAAATAAATTCCTAATCCTAATAAAAAATCAAAAATATTATAGTGAGCCGTAATGTATTTTAAAGAATTAATACATTTCTTACCGTTCCAGTAAATTTCAAGGGCATGTTCTAGTTGAACTATTTGTGCAAGCTGTTCTTTAGTAAGGTAATTGCTTTCAATGATCTGGTAGGGTGGGAGCGGATCATATACAAAACCATGCTTATCGACCTTATTACGCATAGGAGTGCCTTTTAAAAATTTTAAAAAGCCCAGCTGCATTTCAGGAGCAAATAGTTTAAACACTTCTTCAATACTGTATTTAATATCTTCCCATCGGTCAAGTGCAAGCCCAACAATTAAATCCAGGTGCATTTCCACTTTATAATCCAGCTGTTGAATGATACCCTTCGTTTTATCAAAATTTTGTTTCCGGCTTACTTCTAAGTTCGCTTTCTGGTTTACGGTTTGTATGCCAATTTCGAAACGAAATAAGCCTTTCGGCACATTATCATGAATAAATTGAATAATATCCGGATGTAAAATATCGGCCGTAATCTCAAACTGAAATACGTTTTCGGGACGGTAATTCTCAAGAATAAATTTAAAAATATCGATCGTAAAATCTTTTTTAATATTAAAAGTCCTGTCCAAAAATTTGATCACGCGCCCATGTTGCATCATGTATAACAAGGTTGCCTTTATAGAATCATTTGGAAGATAACGCACTTTATTATCCAGGCTGGCTAAACAAAATTCGCATTTGTAAGGGCAGCCGCGCGATGTTTCAATATACAATACTTTGTCTGCCAACTTTAAAGGATCATCAAAGCGATACGGCATACTATCCTGAAAATGTTTCAGGTCAAACATCGGTGCATGTTTATTTTGCTTAACCCCTGTTCCTGATTTATAAATTAAATTAGAAACGTTTGCTTCGTCCGGGTAATATTCGAGAAATTCTTTAAAAGGTGTTTCGCCTTCTCCTTCAATAATATAATCTATGTATGGCAAGGCAATAACAGGTTCCCATTCATAGCTCACTTCAGGGCCGCCCAGCATTATTTTTGTTAACGGATTAATTGCTTTTATGCGCTGAGCCACTTCCAGGGTTTGTGTAATGTTCCATATATAACAACTGAAAGCAACTACATCGTATTCGGCACATTTACGCGCCACATCGTCTTTATCTTCTTTTATAACAAACTCTTTCCAATGCAATCCTTCATAATCACAATTTAATTCGTACAAAAGGCGAATGGCTAAATTGGTATGAATGTATTTGGCGTTAAGTGTGGTAAGTAGAACCTGCATGGGAGTATAGAATAGGCAAATATACAAAAAAAACAGAGCCTTTTGTGTAAGGTATGATGCGGTATATAATTAATTAAGGCGGTAAAACTTATTTTATTTTGTAACGTATAAACAGTCATGGGAACGCTTTCTGAAAACTGGATCACAGAAGACCTTATGGACTTCGAATACAAAAAATACCTCGTATTGGGCTATTTGCAACAGGTGAACGATCATTTTAACGAGCAAAAATTATATCCTGATTTTGCAGAGTTGATCGCACATTATAAAAATTTAATCCGGTTAAAAAATAACGCGATTGGTTTGGAAACTAATTTCCGTAAAAAATTAAAGGGCATTGATTACGAGGACTTAAAATTAGTTTATGAAAACACTGTAAATGACGAACTCCTAAATGAACTAAAGCAAATTATTGAATTCAGCGAACCCTTAATGGCGGAGGGTTTACAAACAGGGCGATCTATTTTTGATTTTGCCGAGCAGCATATTCTTTCAGATCACATAGGCTTATTGCCTCTTTATAAACAAGAAGGGTATTTTGTATTATATCCCTTTCAGTCAACACACGCTTATATTTACAGGTACAGGCTTTCAAAAATAAATTTATTGCAAGAACAGGTTTATGGGCTTAACAGTAATTATTTTTTAACGCACACAGTTACATTCTCAAATCCTATTGATCGTGTAAAGTATGAACTAATTGAAGCAAATCCTGAATTGCCGAATCCTGCGGTGTATTTGTTTAAGACTAAAACGCATTTGCCTAACGAAGAAACATTTTTGCCTATTGCCAAACGATTATTGTATAAAGAGCTTTTATCCGCCGCATAGAAATCATGAATAAGCTTAGGCAGTTTATTTTACTAAATTTGTGAAAATAGTTATTATGGAAACAAAAGACAGTAATGGAGCAATTTTAGCAGACGGTGATTCGGTAACACTTATAAAAGACTTGAAGGTTAAAGGCTCATCATTAGTTTTAAAAAGAGGAACAGTAGTGAAGAAAATAAAATTAACGGATGATACTGCAGAAGTGGATTGCCGGATAAACGGCAGCGGCATGGTGTTAAGAACAGAGTTTTTAAAGAAACTATAATTTTCCTTTCTGATGTATAGTAAAACAAAAAAGGAACAGAAGTAATTCTGTTCCTTTTTGTTTAGGTTTTTACGATCCTTATTGTTTAGACATAATTTCCGTAAATCCGCCACCGCCACCGGTGGTAGTTTCTGTATAGTTAAGTGTAATAGAGTTTGATCCTTTGCTGCCGGTACCTGTAAATGTTCTGTTAGCGGCAGGGTTACCAACTTGAATAGCTGTTTGGCTTGGCATATTAACATTTGAGCCTACTATATCAGCGTAAATGCCTGTATTACCAACGTAATCACCAAATTTACCAAATATAATCCTATTGTTTTGTGTACTTGAAGCCGTAATAGTTTGCGTGTAAGTATATGTACCCGCTCCTCCGCTTGTTTGTGTACCTGCTACGTTATAAGAACCGTTTAATCCGTCGGCATCATTTACTACAGTTACGTGGCGTACTACACTTCCGGAGTTACCTGCTGCATCGATAGCGGTGTAGGTTAAGTCGTAAACACCTTTTGAATTTGTATTTACCGAACCTGATACCGAAGGAGATAATTTACCGTCTTTATTGTCATTGGCAGTAGCGCCCGGATCTGTAAACGTACCTTGTAAAGATACTGTCATGTCGCTGCCTGTTAGGGTTACCACAGGATCAGTCATATCATCTTTTTTACATGATGTTAATACTAAAGCACCTGTAACTATTAAGCTGCATAAAATTGAAATTTTTTTGTTCATCAGTTTTTGTTTTTAAATTATTAATTATCCTCGGCCTTGGCCTGCTTTTACTTCACTTTTTTTATCTTCCTTAGCCTTTTCGTTATCTTTTTTCATTTGGTTAAGCTCTTTCTTTTCCCTGTCCAATTCTTTTTTATTAGCATCTGAAGTTTTTTCCAAATTATCTTTTGCAGCATCCACTTGTTTCTCCATTTGGTCATTCATAGCTTTAGTTGCTTCAGTCATGGAATCCTGTACGGTTTTTAACCTGTCTTCCAATTGACGTTTGGTTTCTTTTTCAACATAGTCGATCGAATCTTTCATATGTTGTTCTTTTTTTGCCGTGTCATCAGCGTTTGGCCCACATGAAGCCATAATGGCCGTTAAGGCCAAGATTGGTAAAATTGCTTTTTTCATATTTTATAAGTTTGTTTGTTATAAGGTCAAAGCAAATGCCGGCTGAATTTTCATAAATCAACACTTATTTGCTTTAAATTGAGAAAAACGGGTAAAAATTCCACACTCCGGAAGTTTAGGGGTGTGGTATAATAGTTTTATAGGTTGGAAGGAATTCTTTTTAAAATTTCCAATAAAAAGCCCCAGTATTTATGTACAGAACTGATCTGAACTTTTTCATCAGGGGAATGTGCGCCTGTAATAGTAGGCCCGAAAGAAATCATTTGTATGTGTGGATAATTAGTACCCAAGATCCCGCATTCTAAACCCGCGTGGCAGGCGCTCACATTTGCAGGCTCTTTATAACGCTCTAAATATAAATCACTCATTAGTTTTACAATAGCTGAAGACGGATTTGGAGTCCACCCCGGGTAAGACCCCGCTGTGGTTACTTTTGCATTTATTAATTCAAACGTAGCAATAATAGCGTCTTGCAGGTCTGTTTTTTCGGAATCTACAGAGCTGCGCGTTAAACACTGTATTTGGTACATTCCGTCTTTTACCACTACCTTGGCAATATTATTTGATGTTTGAACCAACCCCGCTATCTCAGAGCTCATGCGATAAATACCGGTTGGGCAAGCATACAATGCGCGCAATAATTTATTTTGAAAATCTTTATTCAATACACCGGCAGGTTTCTCAAGAGGTTCAAGGGTAACCGTTAAATGAGGATCTGTGATATGATATTCTGTTTTAAAAAAAGTTTCAAAAGCTTTTATTTTTTCTTTTAAAGGTTGTTCTTTATCTTTCGCAATAACTATTTCAGAAACGGATTCCCGCGGTATGGCATTTCTTAAACTGCCACCGTCTATCATTGCGATCTCAGGAGAGAATTCTTTATCTAAATTTATTAATAAACGGTTCATCAGCTTATTGGCGTTTGCCCTGCCTTTGTGAATATCCATCCCGGAATGCCCGCCTGTTAAGCCTTTTACGGATAGTTTAAAGGCAGAGTCGTTTTTAGGAGTTTCATTAGTGTAAACCCCTGTAGCGGTAACATCTACACCGCCTGCACAGCCGATGGTTAATTCATGGTCATCTTCCGTATCTAAATTCAACAGGATGTTAGCATCCAGTAACCCGCCTTTAAGCTCTATGGCGCCTGTCATGCCGGTTTCTTCATCAATGGTAAACAGTGCTTCCAGTGCCGGGTGAGGAATGTCTGTTGATTGCAGCAAAGCCATAATAGAGGCAACTCCTATACCGTTATCTGCGCCAAGAGTTGTGCCGTTTGCTTTTACCCAATCCCCGTCAACCAGCATCTCTATACCTTGTGTATTAAAATCAAATTGCGTGGACGCATTTTTTTGGTGCACCATATCCAAATGGCTTTGTAAGGCAACGGTTACTTTATTTTCCATGCCTTTGGTAGCCGGCTTTTTAATAATCACATTTCCTGCATGGTCAACCGTGGTGGTAAGCTTTAATTTTTCGCCAAACGCTTTAATGAATTGAATTACTTTTTCTTCTTTTTTGGAAGGACGCGGTACTGCGTTCAGGTCGGCAAAATTATTCCACATCGCTGCGGGTTCAAGGTTACGTATAGCTTCGTTCATGTTAAAATGGTTGAATTAAGCTATAAATATAGAATTTCTTTTTGTTTTTAGCAGTGAATCTGCAGGCTAAATGAGGGTGTTGATACTATAAGTAATGTTTAACCGGTATTGTAATTAAAAAGCTAATTCATTTTTGCTTGCATATCACTTATCGAATCGACGGGTTCATCCTTTAATTCAATGAGTAAAGATTCCATGTGTGAATAATCTTTTACTATTTTAATAATCATTAATCCGAGGGGAACTCCCAATGCGGATAATATTAAACTCGCAATTGTACTTGTTGACATTTCTTCTACGGTATCTGCTTTGAAGCTGTATTTTAATACAAAGTTTCCTAAAAATGAACTGATGATCCATAAAGCCCACCAAACGCCTAATAGCATCTTATTTATTTTAGGTTGATATCCTTCTACTTTAGCTATTAATATTTTATCTGTTTCTACAAATAATTCCCTCATTATTTGGTAAGGGCGAAACCAGCCCAAAACGGGCACAAACCAGCCCCCCGCGGCCCAACCTTCGGAGTAGGTTAAATATTCTGCTTTTAAATGCAGGTTATAATATGCGCGACGAAACCAACAAATAAATGTAATGCCCGAAGTTATAAATACGATAGAATATAAAATCCCAACCATCATTTGCCTGAAATCGTTTGATGAAGCCTCTTCTTCCGTAATCAGTCCGCCGTTTACAACAATACTCAGCAGGTTATATTCCAAATAATCGGATATAGCTGAAATAATATCCAATGCCATTACAATGAATAAAAAGATAACGGCAATTTTAGCACGTTGTTGATTTGGTCTTAACATTTCCATTTTATAAATATAAAACTATTTACTAAACCAAGTTTTATAAGAAACTTTAATATGTTTTGGGCTGCTTTGTAAATAAACCTTT
>JBBRHI010000166.1:0-6384 GCA_038222995.1 Bacteroidia bacterium
TACGCCTGATACCTTATTAACGATCCTCTACACTTCAGGTACAACAGGTACTCCAAAAGGGGTAATGATCTCTCACAAGAATTTAGTTTCCAATTTTAAAGCCTGTCAATTTTTGGCGCCGTTCGAACTGAATTGGCGCGCTCTTAGTTTTTTACCGCTCAACCATGTGTATGAGCGAATGATCAGCATGCTGTACCTTTATAAATGTGTTTCTATTTATTATGCGGAGGGTATAGAAACCATCGGCGATAATTTAAAAGAAATAAAACCGCAGATCTTTGTATCTGTGCCAAGGCTCATAGAAAGGGTTTATGAAAAAATTACGGCAACCGGCGAAAAACTAACCGGCTTTAAAGGAAACATATTTGATTGGAGTATTGGCTTGGCATTACGTTATACGCTGCCAAATACGAACGGCTTATGGTATAATATACAACGCAAAATTGCCGATACGCTTGTATACAGTAAATGGCGCGAAGCCTTAGGCGGAAAATTAGTGTGTATTGTTTCGGGAGGTGCGGCATTAAATCCAAAACTGGAACGGGTATTTTTATGTGCGGGCATTACCTGCCTGCAGGGCTACGGGCTTACCGAAACCGCTGTTGTAATAAGTGTAAATTACTATGGCGGCGATAACATTCGTATTGGCACTGTTGGCCCTGTAATAGAAGGCGCTGAAGTAAAAATTGCGGAAGAAGATCATGAAATATTAGTGAAAGGTCCAAATGTGATGTTAGGGTATTATAAAAACCCGGAAGCCACGGCAGAAGCTATTGATAAGGAGGGCTGGTTCCATACAGGAGATGTTGGTAACTTTGTAGAAGGACGTTTTTTAAAGATCACCGATCGTAAAAAAGAAATCTTTAAAACCAGCGGGGGTAAATACATTGCGCCATTAATGATAGAAAATAAAATTAAAGAGAGCCGGTTTGTAGAACAAAGTATGGTGGTTGGTGAAAATGAAAAATTTGCTTCCGCCATTATCGTACCTTCGTTTACCAACTTTAAAGAGTATTGTAAAGAACGTGAAATTCCATGGACAGGCAACGAAGAGATGAGCCAGCACGAAGCTTTGAAAAAAATAATTAACGATCACATTAAACAAGTTAATAAATCACTTGCTCCTTATGAGCAACTAAAAAGAGTAGAGCTATTAAATAAAGAGTGGGGCGTAGACGGCGGTGAACTGACGCCTAAACTAAGCTTAAAACGAAAAGTGATCCGTGAAAAATACGCACAGGCCATTCATAAAATTTACGCACAGGAAGATTAATTGAATGAACGGCCCTCACCCTATTTCAGAAAAACTAATTGCGTGGTATAACATCAATAAACGCGACCTGCCATGGCGTAATACAAAAGATCCCTATAAGATTTGGTTGTCTGAAATTATTTTGCAGCAAACGCAGGTCATACAGGGGCTTAATTATTACATAAAATTTACGGATACGTTTCCAACAGTGACTGATTTGGCCGATGCTCCTGAAGATACGGTTATGAAGCTTTGGCAGGGATTAGGATATTATTCTCGTGCACGGAACCTGCACGCGGCGGCAAAATTCATCAAGGCCGAACATAAAGGCAAATTTCCGAAAACCTACGAGCATATTAAAAATCTGAAAGGGGTTGGCGATTATACCGCCGCCGCTGTTTCATCGTTTGCGTTTGGTTTGCCGCATGCAGTGTTAGACGGAAACGTTTACCGGGTTTTATCTCGCGTGTTCGACTTGCATACACCTATTAATTCAGGGCAAGGCAAAAAAGAATTCCAACAACTGGCTGATGAACTTTTAGACAAAAACCAGCCGGCATTGCATAACAGCGCTATGATGGAGTTTGGGGCCTTATGGTGCAAACCGCAAAACCCTAAATGCGAAGAGTGTGTGTTGCAACCATATTGTGCTGCTTATAAAAACAATACGGTACATCAATTACCCGTAAAAGATAAAAAAACGAACATCAGGAACCGTTATTTCCATTACGTTATTTTTAATTATAAAGAAGATGTATACATACAAAAACGCAGTGAAAAAGATATTTGGCAAAACCTTTACCAATTCTATTTAATAGAAACTCAAGCACAGGAGAAAGAAGAAACCGTTTTAAATCATGAGGCACTAAAAAGCCTTAGCTCTAAATTTGAAGTACTCAAAATAACACCTCTTAAAAAGCACATACTTTCTCACCAACACTTATATGCTGTGTTTTATGAGCTTAAAATTAAAGAGCCGCTAAAAAATAAATCGCTTTTAAAAATAAACCGGAATAAATTAGTTGATTACGGCCTTCCGCAATTGATCATTAAATATTTGACGGGCACTTGATATTAACATATATATTGCTTTATTTTGGTATAATAAGCCGCCCTCCTTACCATTTAAATTAAAAACTATGAAAACCATTTTCCGAAATAAAAAACTTTTTGCCATACTGTGTATAGTTGGCTGCTGCGCTAAAGCCAATGCGCAGCTTTATAAAAATAAAGCTGATGCAACAACGATCTCTTTTTTCTCAAAAGCGCCGCTGGAAGATATTGACGCTACAAATAAAAAAGCGACCGTTGTTTTAAAAACCACCACCAACGAAATCCAATTTGGAGTTGCTATGCTGAGCTTTAAATTTCCAAAACCTTTAATGGAAGAACATTTTAATGAGAACTATGTAGAGTCGGAAAAATACCCTACCTGTACCTTTAAAGGAAAAATAAATGAGAGCATTGACTTTAAAAAAGACGGTGAAAATAAAATTACCGTTAAAGGAACGATGGACCTCCATGGAGTGGCCAAAGAAATTGAGATTCCCGGAACTTTAACCGTTAAGGGAGATAACATAGCAGTAAATGCAACCTTTAAAATTAAAGTAGCGGATTATAAAATTAAAGTGCCGTCTATGTACGTGCAAAATATTGCTGAAGAAGTAGACGTTAAAGTAATTGCTACACTTGAACCCTACATTAAAAAATAAATCGCACTCGAGGTTTTAACACTAAAACGGAACAAGTTGTTTCCCGTTTTTTTAATATATTTGAAATGTTTAAATTTATTGATATGATAAAAAAAATTAGTTTCTGTTTGTCTTTTTTTGTCACATTATCTTCTTTTGCACAGGACGATCTATTGGATCTTGTAAAAGATTCGGTTAAAAATGAACCTCCCAAAAAAGTTTACGCTACATTTAAAACAACCAAAATAGTAAGTTCCCAAAGTGTTGAAACCGTAAAAAAACGCAACCTCGACTATAGAATTACCCACCGCTTTGGAAATCTTTATAACAGCCTGACCCCACATCCGTTAAACGATGCGGCTCACGGCGGTTTTGGACTGGATAATTCAACAGACATCCGCATGTCGTTTGATTACGGTATTACAGATAATCTCACCGTAGGAATAGGCAGAAGCAAGTTCAGGGAAATGAATGATGCCGTTGTTAAATGGCGGTTTTTAACTCAACGCGAAGATAATTCAATTCCTGTAAGCCTTTGCTTTTACGGGAACATGGGCTATACCTCCATGACGCCCGCTAATTTATATGCAGGAACCATAAGGCCTGCTAAAACAAAGGAGGCAGATCGTTTTCAATATTGCAGCCAGATTTTAATAGCGCGCAAGTTCAACAAAAGCCTGTCGTTACAATTAATGCCAACTTTTGTATACCGTAACTTTATCAAACAACAAATAAATGCAGATAACGGTAAGGAAGATCAAAACGGTTTATTTGCTTTAGGTGTCGGGGGAAGAATAAAATTATCTAAACGCTTTGCATTAGTGGCCGATTACTTCTATAATTTTTCTGCTTTTCAGCGGAAAAACCCGGCGGGCTTCTACAATCCTTTATCGGTAGGTATAGAAATTGAAACCGGCGGGCACGTATTCCACATTAACTTTTGTAACTCTCCTGCTATCCTCGAAAGCAGCATGCTTACCTCTACTCAGGATACCTGGATGAAAGGGCAGATAAAATTAGGGTTCAATATTTCACGGTGGTTTGCTATATAATTTCCCGGGTTTAATTTTTTTAATATGCCACCGGTGCACACTGCAGACACCATAAATAAAAACATAGTTTCTGTTTTCAGTAACAATTTATTGCATTCCAATAATATGACGTCCGTATTAAGGGCTGTAAACCCTTACTACTGGCCTATTATATTGCTTTTTTGTGTGTTTGCCATATACGTATATCTGAATGTAACAAACCCGAAAAAATTGCTCAGGGTATTTATTTCAGTTTACAGTAACCAAGTATCAAAACAATTGTATCGCGAAGATTACCGGCTTTCAAAAAGTATGTCCGTATTTTTGTCTGTAGGCTTTGTGCTTATCGTTTCTTTTTTAATTTATATTACAAACAACTATTTCGGGTTAATTTTAAAAGGGGTTTACCCTGCCAAACAATACCTGTTTTTTGTATCGGTAATAACCCTTATGTACATCATTAAGCTGATCACGAATTATGTACTGGGTTACGCAACCTTAACAAGCGAATTAAACAGCGAATATACTTTTAATGTGTTTGTTTATTGTCAAACACTCGGCGTGTTGCTGTTTCCCCTGGCTATTTGCATTCAATTTTCTAAATATCCTACAGAATTGTTCTTGTACCCTGCCATCATTATATGCGGGTTATTTTACGTTTTACGTTTCGCCAGAGGCTTCATTATATCGGTAATAGAACAAAACGTTGGAATTGTCTATATTTTTTTGTACCTTTGCGCTCTGGAAATCTTACCTCTTTTAGTATTGATAAAATTTTTACTGGTTAATTTTTAATATGGCTATCAAGAAAAAAAAAGCTGTTAAAGTAGTTACTAAAGCCAAAACGGCTAAAGTAAAAAAAGCGACTGTGTCAAAAAGCACAAAAACACCTGCTAAAAAAATGACCGTTAAAGTAGCCCCGGTTAAAGCTTCAAAAAAACCGGCAGTTAAACCGAAAGCAACCGCAAAAAAAACTGTAAAGAAACCTGCAACTAAAAAGAGCCCCGCTAAGAAATCACCCGTAAAAAAAGTCCCGGTTAAAAAAGCTAAAGTTGTTGCTAAAAAACCGATTACTAAAAAAATTGCCAAGCCTGTTATTGATTCCAAAGTAAAAAAGGTCCTTCCTGCTTCTAAAAATAGTGTTGAGCTTAATAAATCAACACCTTTAACGAGTACTGAAAAGGTTGTAAAAATTGGCGTAAAAACGAAGAAACAGTTAGTAGCTGTTGTACCGCAACCGGTTATTGAAGTTTCCAGTTTTCCTAAAAATAAGGTAAAAACACTTTTAATTTCTCAGCCAAAACCTGAGAGTGATAAAAACCCTTATTACGAATTATCTAAAAAATATAATTTAATTGAAACGTTTCGTCAGTTCATTAAAATTGAAGGTTTGCCGGTTAAAGATTTCAGAGCGCAACGTATCGATATTTTAGAGCACAAAGCGGTAATATTAACAAGTCGTATGGCTGTTGATCATTATTTCAGGATGTGCAATGAAATGCGTGTAACAGTGCCTGAGTCAATGAAATACTTTTGCATTAACGAAGCAACAGCTTACTACCTTCAAAAATATATTCAATACCGTAAGCGTAAAATTTTCTTCGGCCACCAAACCATTCAAGACCTGGTAGATGTGATCCGTAAAAATAAAGAAGAAAAATTTTTATTACCGGCCGCAGATGTTCAAAAAGAACAGATCGTTGATTTTTTAGATGCTTTAAACATTAAGTATACGAAGGCTGTGATGTACCGCACAGTAAGCGCAGACCTAACCGACATTAAAAACTTAAATGAATTTGATGTTTTGGTGTTTTTTACGCCTGCCGGAATTCGGTCACTTAAACATAACTTTCCTAATTTTGCACAGGGAAATACACGGATTGCCTGCTTTGGCGTAGCTACCGCAAATACATTATTAAAAAACGGGTATCGCCTTGATATTTATGCTCCGAATCCTAAAAACCCAAGTATGTCGGGCGCATTAGACTCTTATATTAAAGACTCCAATAAACGATAACGTTTAACAAAGCCTTAGAGATACTTTGGGAAGTGGGTCACTAAGCTCAAATGATTTTTCTACATGGATTTTACTTTTGATAAAACAGAACGTTTGTGCAGCAAAAAAGCTATAGACGAATTGTTTGCGGCAGGAAAATCGAAAACACACTTTCCGATAAAAGTTATTTATAAACTAAGTGCTTATGAAAGTGCTTTTCCGGCGCGTGCTGTTTTTATTGTTCCTAAAAAAAAACATAAGCGAGCCAATAAACGTAATACCGTAAGGCGCAGGGTGCGTGAAGCCTACAGGCTCAATAAGCATAAATTATATAACTCTTTAACTACCGAAAAACTCGAACTGATGTTTGTGTATTTAAGTAATGAAATCATAGATTATAAATCTGAAGAAACA
>JBBRHI010000167.1:0-6365 GCA_038222995.1 Bacteroidia bacterium
AACAGCTTTATTTCGTTGTCTTTCTTTTCACTCTCAAATTGGGCATTCATACGCAACATATTCTCGCTGTTCTCTTTATTTAAGATGGAATCCTTTATTTCGTCGTATAATTTTTCATAATAATAAGCTTGTTTATAATTGCCTTTTATATTATAATAATCAGCTGCCAATATATAGGCATTTTCAAGACCTTCTTTATTTCCTGTTTCTAAATAAATAGGGATACAACTGCTGATGTATTTATAAGTTTCAGCCATATTTCCTTTCTTTAAATACAAACTTCCCAGGTTAATGTAAGTCATGGCTATACCGTCCTTATTACCGGCTTCTTTCCGTAGCTCCAGTGCTTTTAAATAGAGGCTTAATGACTCATCGTATTTATGAGAAGCTTCTTTTTTATCAGTCATTACATCCGCTTGCTTTTTATAAATGATCGCGATATTATTCTCTGAGTTGGCGATTCCTCTCTTATATTCGGCTTCCTCACACAGTTTTAATGCTTTTAAATAATTTGATAGAGCTTTCTCAAGGCTATCCATAGTATCGTATATAGTGCCAATGTTGTTATAGGTAGTACCCAAGCCTTTTTTATCGCCAAGTGCTTCTTTTATTCGTAAAGACTTGTTATAAAATTCGAGCGCCTTAGTATAATTTTTTTGTACAGTATATATATTTGCAATGTTGTTATAGCAGGTGCCTATGCCTTTTTTATCTTTAATTTCCTCTCTTATTTTTAATGCTTTTAAATAGTTCTCAAGTGCTTTTTCGTGATTGCCTTCATTTTTATAAATGATGCCTATATTATTGTATTCAGAGGCAATTCCTTTTTTATTTCCGAGCTCTTCATATATTTTTAACGCTTTTAAATAATTGTCCAAACCAAGTTTATAATTTCCTTGGTCATCGTAAATTATTCCAATACTGTTGAAGGCTTCTGCTACACCGTGTTTATAATTAAGTTTAAGGCTTTCGCTCAACGCTTTATTTGCAAATACGAGCGCTTCTTCTTTACCGTCACGCCACAATTCATCCGATAAAAGGTTAAGCGTTAGTATGCGGTTAGTGTCTGCCTTCGCAGCCTTAACTACCTTCCGTAAGGAGTCGATCTTATTTTGCCCCGTAAGTGCTATTGAAAATAAAAGGATCGCCTGTAAAAAATAATTCTTCATGTATTTGATTATTTGATCGGCGAAGCACATTGTAAAATTATTACTTATTTTTTTCTATTAATTTTTCTAAAATATCAATAGCTGATTTACTGATCACAGTTCCCGGTCCGAAGATGCCCGATACACCTGCTTGGTATAAAAAGTCATAATCCTGCTGAGGGATCACACCACCCGCAATTATCATAATATCTTCTCTTCCGTATTTTTTTAATTCTTCAATGACCTGTGGAATCAATGTTTTGTGGCCTGCCGCTAAAGATGAGACGCCTAAAATATGTACATCATTTTCAACTGCTTGTTTTGCAGCTTCTGCCGGAGTTTGGAATAACGGCCCAATGTCCACATCAAAACCCATATCCGCAAAACTTGTTGAAATAACTTTAGCGCCCCTGTCATGCCCGTCTTGTCCCATTTTGGCGATCATAATTCTTGGACGACGGCCGTCTAACTCGGCAAACGCATCTGCCAGTTCTTTGGCTTTTAAAAAATAAGCATCCATACTGATTTCTTTACTGTATACACCGGCAATGCTCCTTATGTTCGCTTTATAACGGCCGAATATTTTTTCGAGCGCATACGATATTTCTCCTAAGCTGCAACGCACACGCGCTGCCTTAATAGCTAATTCTAATAAATTTCCTTTACCTGTTCTTGCCGATTCCGTTAAGGCATTTAAAGCCTCTTCCGCCTCTTTAGTATTTCTTTCTGCTTTTAGGGTCGCTAATCTTTCCAGTTGTTGAGTTCTTACTTTTGCATTATCAACATCTAAAATTTCTATATTGGTTTTCTCATCGGTTTGATACAAATTTACGCCCACAATGACGTCTTTACCTCCGTCGATGCGCGCCTGTTTACGTGCAGCAGCTTCTTCAATACGCATTTTCGGAATTCCGGTTTCAATGGCTTTTGCCATGCCGCCGAGTTTCTCTACTTCCTCAATTAATTCCCAGGCCTTATGTGCGAGCTCATGTGTGAGTGTTTCTACATAGTAAGACCCTGCCCAGGGATCAACCACTTTACATACATTGGTTTCGTTCTGTAAAAATAATTGGGTGTTTCGTGCAATACGCGCACTGAAATCAGTAGGTAATGCAATAGCCTCATCTAATGCGTTGGTATGTAAGCTTTGCGTATGGCCCATTGCCGCGGCCAATGCTTCTACACACGTTCGGGTTACGTTATTAAAAGGATCCTGTTCTGTTAAGCTCCATCCGCTTGTTTGGCAATGTGTTCGCAAAGCCATTGATTTATCGGATTTCGGATTAAACTGCTTTACCATTTTTGCCCACAGCATGCGTGCTGCACGCATCTTGGCAATCTCCATAAAATGGTTCATGCCTATGGCCCAGAAAAAAGATAAGCGCGGGGCAAAGGCATCAATATCTAATCCTGCTTTAATACCTGTTCTTATATATTCTAAACCATCCGCTAAAGTATAGGCCAATTCAATGTCTGCTGTGGCACCGGCTTCCTGCATGTGATACCCGCTGATAGAAATTGAATTAAACTTCGGCATTTTTTGAGAAGTGAATTCAAAAATATCGGCAATTATTTTCATGGACGCATCCGGCGGATAGATGTAGGTATTACGAACCATGAATTCTTTTAAGATATCATTTTGTATGGTGCCGCTTAGTTTATCCATGCTCACACCTTGCTCTTCGGCAGCTACAATATAAAATGCCAATATCGGCAGCACCGCGCCGTTCATAGTCATACTTACACTCATTTGATCAAGCGGAATTTGGTCGAACAGCACCTTCATATCCAAAATTGAATCAATGGCAACGCCTGCTTTCCCAACATCGCCTACTACGCGTTCGTGGTCGCTGTCGTAACCGCGGTGTGTAGCCAAGTCAAACGCAACAGATAATCCTTTTTGACCGCCGGCTAAATTTCTCCTGTAAAAAGCATTACTTTCTTCAGCGGTACTAAAACCGGCGTATTGCCTTACTGTCCAAGGGTTTTGAACATACATGCTGGAGTAGGGGCCTCGTAAAAAGGGCGGCTTTCCTGCTCCAAAATTTAAGTGCTCAAAATCTTTAGTATCGGCAATTGTATAAGACGTATGTAATTTTATTTGCTCAGCGGTAACAAATTCAGAAGTTTGAGTCTTTACTTTTGAATTTTTTTTGTTTTCGAATTGAGTATTTGAAAAATCTTTTCTCATAGTTAATTAGCGACAGCGTTTTCAAGATAGTCACTTAATTTAAGGGATTTAATGCCATAGTTTGAACCTTCGTTCTCATCCATCTTTAATCTTATATCTTTTGTCTTTTTTTCTTCGTTTTTATTCTGAAATTTGTTGATCCCTACTAAAATTAATTTTCCTTCTCTAAATTGTTTAATAAGTTCGTCAGCATCAGTCTTTATCAATTCCTGAATGTAATTGGTTTTTAACGAAGCGATCAGGCCGCCTTTAGATTCAATTATCTTAAACTGTTCCCATGCTTTCTCACAAAGTGTTTCAGTAATCGTTTCAATATAATAAGAGCCTGCCGAAATATCTGCTACTACATTTAAATAACTTTCGTCTTTAAGAATGAGTTGTTGGTTGCGTGCCATACGTGAGCTGAAATCATTTTGCACATTGAACTCAACATCAAACGGTAAAACAAGAATGCTGTTTGCACCGCCAATGGCTGCACTCATGGCTTCAGTGGTTGATCGCAACATATTATTATAACTGTCAATACTGCTTTTGTTTATTAATGTAGTTTGTGCGTGAATGTAAATCTCAATTTCTATACCGTATTGTTTCAATAAAAACTCGATTGATTTTCTGAGAGCTCTTAGCTTAGCGATCTCCATAAAAAAATCGCCACCCACAGAAACAGAAAAATGTATTTTTTTTATATTCTTTAAGTCAGTGTTTCCTGACACATGATTAAGGTATTCGTTAATGTGAGCTAATGAAAACGCTAATTCATTCATTGTATTTGCTCCGGCCTCCTGATATAATGTTGTGTTTACGGCAATTGTAGAAGAACTATTTTTAAATTGAGGGTGGTTACTTAACAGATCATCACATTCAACAAAACAAGTATGCCTGGTATTTACGGAAGATAAAAACACACTTAATTCTTTTTCATACCCGGGAGTAATTTTAAATAAACAATAAATATGTTCTAATAAAATATCTTTTAAAAGAAGTGTATAATCTGTTTTTGATGAAATTTTGAATACCAAGCCTGAAGCACCATTTTGCAATGCATTTAAAGCCTTTATGTTTGCTTTTTTCTCGTCAACAACAGGTATGTATTCACAAATCGCCCAATCGGGTGTAGTAAAAACAGGGGTTGGATTTTCGGCCAGGTTTTCTTTTGTATAAAAAGGCCGGACATCAATCCCGGAATTTGTCTTCCAAACCAGTGTGTTATAATCGATCCCTTTTAACTCTTTTATAAGCTGTTCTTTCCATTGAAAAGCAGTAGCAGGTGTAAATTCTGTAAAAAGTTTTTGCATTTTTAGTTCTTTCGCGGTTGTTTAGCCTGCCACAAGATGTTACAGTTAAAAGGTTTGTGCTATTTCCTTTTTTATAAATTCAATAGCCGCTTCGCTCGGTAATTTTTTATCAAGGTTTGCCGTAATATTTAAGATCATAATAGCGAGGTCAGAACTGTTAGAATCGCTTGTTACTTTTGAAGATGAAATATTGATCAGCTGAATGATCTCTTCTTTAGCTGTTTTTACAAACTGCCATGCCCCTTCCGAAATATAGATCTGTTGTGATAGGTTGTGTTCATATTCACTTTTAACCGCACTCACTAAATCCGAATGTAACTGGCGCGCGTTCATATTATTTTTATTAATACGCACCACAAGGCTGTTAGGATTAATACGTTCTAAAAAGATTATTATACGCTCATAAGCCTGTATTTTTAAGGGTGTTATAAGGGCCTGTGCCGCTGTTTTAAGCTGATGCTCTCTTCGTTTTTGGTCATTATCCAAAAAACGTTTTACTAAAAAGTAAGTAGCCGCAAACACAGCTGCTGCAGGAATAAAAATTTTTAATATCTCAACTATTGAGTTCATAGGCAAATGTTTAATTTAGAGTTTCTAATATCGGTATTTTTATTTATAATGCATAAACTTTAAAAAATTACAATCCGTTATCCGCCGGCTTTTTTTGCTTTGTAATTATCCTTAATCAGCAGGTCAAGCAATTTGTCGCGGTTGTCGCCCTGTATTAAAATAGTTCCGTCCTTCGCATTACCGCCTACACCGCATTTTTGTTTTAATAATTTTGCCAGGTCAGTTAAATCAGTCTCTGTGCCTGTAAAACCGGTGATACGCGTTACCAACTTACCGCCTCCGATACGGTCTAAAAATAATTTTAAATTTTGTTGTTGTGGCGGCAATGTTTCACCGGCAGGCCCTTCATCATCTTGATAGCTAAAGTTTGGATTGGTTGAATAGACAACGTTTACCCTGTTTTTTTCTTTTTTGCTCATCGTTTATAACGCATTAAAAGTAAAAGAATACCAATAAATAATGCGCATAAAACTACTAAAATCCATTCATTTTTAAAAATAGGTTTATCGGGTTGTAAGCTTAATTCATCGCTGTCATTTTCCGTAAATTCAGAGCCTGTTTCTTTATCAATTTGTAAGAGGCTGTCTTTTAAGTTATAGTGCTTCTTTAACCATACATTGGCCTGTTTATAATCTTCCCGGGATTCATAAAAAAAAGAATAGGTTTGATAAAGCTCTATTTTACCTTCCGCATAATCATACGCATCACAAATTGTTTTTGCCGATTCAAGGTAGCCTTCAGCTGTTTTAAAATTGGTTTTTTTAATGTAAACATTCGCTAAATTATTATACACATCGGCTTGCTCCACTTCATTATCCTGAAGGTTTAATTGTTTTAAGCCTTCTTCTAAATAAGCAATAGAACTGTCTAGCTTATTTTGTACCATATAAATGGCACCTATATTATTGTTGCAGGTGGCAGCCAGTTCAATGTCGTTTAATTCGACGGCAATCAACAGGGCTTCTTTAAACTGAATTACGGCCGGCTGATATTGTTTTAACGAAAATTTTAAAACCCCTAAATTGATGAGGCATTTTGCGATTTGTTGTTGGTCATTAATTACATTATATGCTTTTAGAGCCTTTAAATAAGCTTGTTCTGCCAAAGCATAATAACCAATGTCGCTGTAAATATTGCCTAAATTAGTTTCGTTAACGGCAA